>NZ_JBBEBZ010000163.1:0-2291 GCF_040882075.1 Nitriliruptor sp. | reverse complement strand
CGGTCCGCCCGACGCGGGTGGGGATCGACGAGACCGTGATGGTCACCGGACGGCTGACCGAGCGGCGTCGCCAGTTCCTGACCGCGCTGGTGTGCCTGGACACCACACTGGTCGTCGCCGTCACCCAAGGCCGAGATCGGGCTTCTGCAGCACGTCTGCTGGCCGATCACGCGCCCGACGCGACCGTTCTGGCGTGTGACCTGTTCTCGGGGTTCAAAACGGCCGCCGAAACTCTCGAGGACGCCGTCGTGGTCGCCGACGTGTTCCATCTGATCAGGCTGGCTTTGCAGGTGCTGGACGAGGTCCGCCGTCGCCGGCAGCAGCAGATCCACGGGCACCGGGGCCGCAAGGACGACCCGCTGTTCAAGCTACGCCGGGTGCTCCGGGTCGGCCGCGAACGCCTCGACCAGGACGTGCTCGACAAGGTCTTCAACCGGCTGCGCGATGCCGACACCGACGACGAGGTCGGCTCAGCGTGGGTCGCGGTCGACCTGCTGCGCAAGATGTACGCCGCACCCGACCGCGACACCGCCCACCGCCGCCTGGTCGCCTTCTACGAGTGGGTCGTCGAGGTCGAGGTCGACGAGGTCACCCGTCTCGCGCGGACCATCGACACCTGGCAGGACGAGGTGCTCGCGTTCTTCGACACCCGCGCCTCGAACGGGCCATCCGAATCCGCGAACGTGAAGATCAAGAACGTCCGCCGGGCGGCCCGCGGCTTGTCCCGGTTCAGGATTCTTGCTCAGTTTCGGGGTCGGTCGGGTTTGAGGGTTCGGGGTGCTGCAGGTAGCGGTCGAGGGGTCGTTGCCAGCCGATCGCTTCGTGGGGTCGGAGCCGGTTGAACTCGTCGAGGAAGTCCGCGACCAGGTCGCCGAGGACGAGGCCGTCGGCGATGTCGTGACGGTAGAGCCGTTCGTACTTCAGCGAGCCGAACCACCGCTCGATCACCCCGTTGGTCTCGGGTGCCTTGTGCCGGGTGCGGACGTGCCTGAGGTGCGGGCGGGCGTTGAACCAGCGTGCCACGGCGATCGAACGCATCGCGGGGCCGTTGTCGGTCACGATCACCAGCGGCTGGACCTCGCCGGTCTCGAGATCGACGCAGTCGGAGGCCAGCGGCCGGCCGAGCAGCGTCTCGGCAGAGGTGATGGCGTGCTCGATGGCGGCGATCATGTCGATGCCGGTCTGGGTGGTCGCCAGCCGGCAGGCGAGCGCGGTCTTGGCCCAGTAGTCGACGGTGCCGCCCATCCGCCAGGTCCCGCCGGCCTCGGTCTCGAACTCGGAGAAGTCGAACTGCCAGACCCGGTTGCGTCGCACGGGAGGCTCGAGGAACGCTTCGCGGCGGTCGCGGGCGAGCTGACGACGTTCGGCCTGATACGCCACAGGTTGCAGCAGATCGCGGCGGGCCATCGCCCGCTTCACGCTCGACTGCGACCCGACGTCATGACCGTCGGCGCGTGCGATCGCCCAGATCTTGCGGTGCCCCCAGGCATCCCACCGCTCGGCGTACTTCGCCACCGTCGGTTCGATCCGGTCGACCACCGGCGCGGGCCACGGCCCTCGCACGGGCTCGCCCGCCCGCAGCTTCGCGAGCCGGTAGTGGTAGGTGCGGCGCGGCACCCCGACCAGCTCGGCGAACCTCGAGACCGTGAGCTCGGCTTCTTGGCGGATCATCTCGAGGTCCTCGAAGGGGGGAGGTACTCCGCGCCCTTCTTCCACACCCGCAGCTGCACGTGGGCCTCGCCCAGCGCCGCCTTGAGCTCCTCGTTCTCGGCCTCGAGCTCCATCTCACGCGAGGACGGCCGCCGAGCTCCCTTCTCCAGACCCTCACGGCCCGACTCGAGGAACAACCGCTTCCAGTTGTGGACCGACTGCTCCGACACACCGTTGCGCCGCGCCGCGTCCATCGCGGACAGCTCCCCGCGGAGCACCGCGAGAACGATCTGCAGCTTCTGCTCGGGGGTCTTCTTCGATGGCCTGGCCATCGTCGCTCCTTGACTCAGGACCGAAACCTAGACCCTGAGCAAGAATCGTTGACCCGGGACAGGCTTCCGCAACGCCGACAACTACCGGGCCCGCATCATGCTCCACGCCGGCCAGCCACGTAGCCTCCCGACCACCACGAGGATCAGGCCCTACAGCTTCGCCGCTGCGGCGTGACCCACCTCAGTGGGGAAGACCCGCGATCGCTCACCTCGACGGCCAAACACCCTAGAGGGGCTGCGGCAAAAGACGCCGGACAGGCTGTCCCAAAATGGAGGCGCAGCGCATATCGATGCCGCCGAGGTGCATGG
>NZ_JBBEBZ010000162.1:0-15026 GCF_040882075.1 Nitriliruptor sp. | reverse complement strand
GACGGGTCCGCGGAGGGTTCCGAGACCTTCCGTGGGGTCCGCATCTTCGACATCTCCGACCTGAAGACGCCCGTGCAGGTGGCGGCGGTCCAGACCTGCCGCGGATCGCACACCCACAGCCTGCTCGAACCACCGGGCGTGACCGACGAGCTCTACGTCTACATCAGCGGCACGGCCGGGGTGCGCACCGACGCCGAGGGTGAACGGCTCGGCTGCAACGCCGGGGGGCCGGACACCGACGACCCCTCGCGGTGGCGCATCGACATCATCGAGGTACCGATCGCCTCACCGAAGGACGCGTCCCTGGTGTCCGGCCCGCGCGTCTTCGCCGACGGCGAGGGCAACGTCGACGGACTGCAGAACGAGCCGCCAGCACCGGCCCACCCGTCGGGTGGTCCGTGGCTGCCGTCGCCGGTCACCGACGCGTGCCACGACATCACGACCTACGCCGAGCTCGGCCTGGCCGCCGGCGCGTGCGAAGGAAACGGCATCCTGCTCGACATCTCCGACCCGGTGAACCCCCGCCGCGTCGCCGACGTGTCCGACGACAACTTCGCCTACTGGCACTCGGCGACGTTCAACGACGACGGCACCAAGGTCGTGTTCACCGACGAGTGGGGTGGCGGCGTCTTCCCGTACTGCCAACCGCAGCACAGCGACGAGTGGGGTGCCAACGGTATCTACGACATCGTGGACCGCGGCGACGGCACCTACGAGCTGCAGTTCGCCAGCTACTACAAGATCCCCAACACCCAGTCCGCGGTCGAGAACTGCGTGGCCCACAACGGGTCCCTGATCCCCGTGCCGGGTCGCGACGTCATGGCGCAGGCCTGGTACCAGGGCGGGATGTCGATCTGGGAGTTCACCGACTCGGCCGAGCCGGTCGAGCTCGGGTGGTTCGACCGCGGACCCGTCCCGTCACCCGATGGGCTGCCCGTGGCTGGTGGTGGTGGGTTCTGGTCGACCTACTGGTTCAACGGCGCCATCTACGGCACGGAGATCGCGCGGGGCTTCGACAGCTTCACGCTGTCGGCGGACGAGAACATCTCGGCTGCCGAGCTGACGGCCGCCAAGGCCGTGACGTTCGATCAGATCAACCCGCAGGCTCAGGCCCGGTACGCGCTTGGGACGCCTCCCGGCCCATCGCTGAAGGTCTGCACCACCGTCGATCCGGTCAGCTTCGGTGACGTGACCAGCGGCAGCACGCACGCCGGGAACATCGGCTGCGTCGCGGGGTACGGCATCACCCGGGGCACGGGCGCCGACGCCTACGGCCCGGCGGAGGGCGTTCGTCGCGACCAGATGGCGACCTTCCTCGCCAACGCGCTCGAGGTCGCGGGGGTCGAGCTGCCCACCGCGCCCGCCTCCTCGTTCACCGACATCGACGGCAACACCCACCGGCTGGCGATCGCACAGCTCGCCGAACTGGGCGTGGTGAAGGGACGGTCCACGACCACCTACGACCCGTCCGCCCGCGTGACCCGGGCCCAGATGGCGTCGTTCCTGGTCAACGCGATCGAGTTCGTGATCGAGGGTGATCTCCCCGCGCCTGCCGGCCCGTTCACGGACACGTCGGGCAACACCCACCAGGAGTCGATCCGCAAGGTCGCCGCGGCACACATCGCCAGCGGTGTGGCGGCGGACCGGTTCGCTCCGGCGGCGGACGTGCGGCGCGACCAGATGGCCTCGTTCCTGGTCCGCAGCCTGGCGGCGCTGGACCGCGAGGACGTGGAGCTGGCGGCACGCGGGTAGGAGCGACGCGCGGCCGGTCGGAGGTCAGTTCGTCGGCAGCGGCGTCAGCAGCTGATCGACCGGGGACCGGTCGTCGGTGAGGACCGGCGCGTCACCGACGAACCGGTCGAGCTCGCTGCCGCTGAGCGCTGCGGCGTCCCCACCCCGGGCACGGTTCTCGACGAGGATCGCGTCGAGGTCGAGCGGCGCCTGCGAGGCGACGACCACGACGTTGCCGCCGTCGGGCTGGTCGCGCGGGCCGAACCGTGACGCGGGACCCAACACAGCGACGTGTCCGAAGACGGCACCGACCGTGGCCAACTCGGCTCGCAGGAAATCGCGTGGCCCGTAGTCGATGACGTTGAGGATCAGGACCCCGTCGGCGGTCATCGACGCATCGAGGTCGGTCAGGAACTCCTCGGTCGCCAGGTGCCAGGGGACCGACACGCCACCGAACGCGTCGCCGACGACCAGCTCGAAGCGATCCTGGCCGGCGTCACGGACCGACAACCGCGCGTCGCCCGTCGCCACCTCGATGTCGTCGCGCAGGTCCAGACCGAGCTCGTCCTGCGAGATCTCGATCAGGAGCGGATCGACCTCGAGCACGAGGTGGTCGCTGCCGGGACGCGTCTCGCGCAGGTAGCGCGGCATCGTGAAACCGCCACCACCGACGTGGAGGGCGGTGACCGCCTCGCCCTCTGGCCGGAAGGAGTCCGCCACGTCGCCGAAGAGCTGGGTGTAGGCGAACTCGAGGTGGGTGGGGTCGTCGAGGTCGACGTAGGAGTGCCGCAGGGTGTCGAGCCACAGCGCCCGACCCGACGGGTGCTCGTCATCCGCGGTGATGTAGGCGCAGTAGTACCGGGACTCGTACTCGCACGGGTGGCCGAGCAGGAACGAGGCGCCCGCCGCGAGGAGGACGAACACGGCGGTACCTCCGCTGAGCCGTGTCGCGCCCTTCAGCCGCACCAGCACCACGACACCGAGGAGGATCAGGAACAGCGCGGTCCCGCGGACGATGATCCGGGTCGGGGCCGCGCCGACCAGGACGAAGCCGGTCAGGAAGGTGCCGACGATCGCCCCGGCGGTCGAGATGCCCGACAGGCGCCCGACCACGGTGCCGGTCTCGTGGAGCGAGGCGAGCTGCAGCTTGATGATCGACGGCGTGACCGCGCTGAGGACCGCTGCGGGGAGGAAGAAGGCGACGGCGGTGATGACCGTCGTGGTCGTCGCGGTCGCCCCTCGCAGCCCGCCGCCGAACAGGTCGACGAGCGGGATCGCGAGGAAGCCGAGCGCGCCACCGACGATCAGCAAGGGCGCGATCAAGGTGCGGGGGTCCCGACGGTCGGCGATCTTGCCGCCGAGCCAGGACCCGACCGCGATGCCCGCGAGGATGGTGCCGATGATCGCGGTGTAGGTCTCCAGCGTGGCGCCCACGTACGGCGCGAGCAGCCGCGCCGCCAGGATCTCGAGCACGAGGACGGCGGCGGAGCTGAGGAAGACCAGCGCGTTGGCGGCGGGGTTGGGCATGGCGCGGGAGGGTAGAGCGTCCCCCGGACGGGCCCGTCACCTGGCAGGATGTCGCGACCGGCGTCGAGGAGGACCGGTGACGCCGCTCGAACGCGACCTCGTGGTCTTCCACGCCGTCTTCCTCACCGTCGCGATCGCCGCCCTCGTGCTGCGGGGTGGGATCGACCACGGCGTGGTGATGACCTACGCCGTGCTCGTCTACCACCTCGGCTCGGTCGCGGTCTCCACCTGGCGAGGGCACGACCGGTGGCGGCGGTGGTGGACGTTCGGTGCCGTCCTCAGCGTCTTCATGGTGCTGCCAGACGCCGTGCTCGTCCGAGGTCTCGGCGTCCTCGAGTTCCCGCCGGATGGGGCACCGAACCTCGGTCCCGTCACGGCGTACATGGCCGGGCTGTGGGCGATCCCGACCGTGGTGATCGTCGGGGTCGCCGAAGCGGTCGCCTACCGACGCGGCGACCGGGCCGCGGCGATCACCGCCGCGCTGGTCGCGGTGGTGGTCTTCGGCGTCGCCGAGGCGACGTTGACCTTGCTGCCCGTGTGGGAGCCGGTCGGGGTGACCACCATCGGCGGGTTCGCCCCCTACATCCTGCTCCCCGAGGTGCTGCTCGGGTGGATGATGTTCGCCGGTGCGAGGTGGACCCGCACCGGACGGGCGATCGCCATCGTCCCGGTCGCGGCGGGCATCGCCCTGACGTACACGGGCGCTGCCGCGGTGTCGTGGCTGCTGATCGAGCGTGGGCTGCTGAGCTGAACCGTCGGGGGACGGGCGTCGGCGTGGCGCACGTCTAGGCTCGCGGCGAGCGGAGGTGGACGTGGACAGCTCACCGGGACCCATCGAGGTGCGCGTCCCTGAGCGGACGACCCCCGCCGAGCGTCTGCTCGGCGCGGTCCGTGACCGGCTGAGCGAGCCGCGCGAGCTGCCGCTGCGGGACGTCGCCTTCGACGTGCGCCTCGACGTCGACGACCTGACCCGGCTGTTCGCCGCCGCCGGTCGGTTGCGCGACGACGGACGCTACGGCGACGACGACGTCGGGTACGCCCGCGACCTCACGGTCCTGCTCGAGCGCTTCGACGTCGCCGTGGTGGAGCGGATGCTCCGGTTGCACCAGCGTTCGATGACCACCGTGGCCGTCAACCAGCTCGCTCAGCTCCAGGGCGATCCGCGGCTCGCGCCCCTGTTCGAACAGGATGGTGAGCTACCTCCCGAGCTGCTCCACGCCCTCGTCGAGGACGCCGCGCTCCTGCTGCCGGTGACCCAGCGGCTGCTGTCCCGCGACCACAACGAGGCGCTGCTGCGCCTCCTCGACACGCGCGTGGTCGCGGAGGCGTCGACGTCCGGCGCCACCTCCGTCGACCTCGCGGTGGCGTTCATCGACCTGGTCGGCTTCACCCGCCTGTCGGCGACGGCCGATCCCGGCAGCGTCAGCGACGTGCTCGGGGGGTTCGAGGACGGGGTGCACATCGCCGCCAACGACGTCGGCGACGTGCTGGTCGTCAAGTTCATCGGGGATGCGGCGATGCTGGTCGGTGGTGTCGTCGATGACCTCGTCGAGGTCTGCCTGCGGGTCTGCGAGGACCCGCTGCCGTCCGGTGACGAGGTGGAACGACGCGCCGGTGTCGCGGCCGGATCCGTCCAGGTCCGCGACGGCGACTACGTGGGCCATTCGGTGAACACCGCGGCCCGGCTGACCGACCTCGCGCGGCCGGGCAGCGTGCTCGTCGACGAACACGCGGTCGACCTGCTCGACCCCGAAGCGTGGCGGTGCAAGCGGCTGCACGGTCGCAAGCTCAAAGGTCTCGGCAAGCTGCGCCCGTCGCGGGTCCTGCGTCCAGGGGAGGACGACTGACCGACGACGGGCGCCAGTGAGCGGTTCGCGTTCAGCTGAGCGAGCAGGATCCGGGATCGGTCGCGTAGGTCGGGTGGGCCGGCCCACGGCACCGGCCGGACCAGTACGGCTGTCCCTCGCGGGTGTCACGCACCACACCGGTGCGCAGGAACTCGATCTTCTGCGCGTGCGCGAACGGGTCGGCTCGTGGGTCGCCGTGCGGGTCGGTCTGGTCGCGTGGCGGGGTGTTGTCGAGCGGGCCGGGGTCGTTGCCCGAGTCCACGTAGACGATCGCGGAGCCCGCGTGGGGGAGCGGCAGACCCGTGGCCTCGTCGATCTCGAAGGTGCCGAGCTGGAACGCCCGTTCACCGGACACGTCGGCCCAGTGGCGACCCGTTGCCAGCGAGGTCTGCAGCAGGTGGGCGCCGCTGGTGCGTGCGTCCACCTCGGCGGCGACGTTGGCGACCTGATGATCGGCGAACGCCAGCTGGAACAGCACCTGGTGGGCCGGGGTGTTCGGCAGCGGCCGGTCGGTCAGCGCGTGGGTGTAGCCGCTGGTCTCGGAGCGGTCCCACAGCATCTGGAGCAGCGCGAGGACCAGCTGCTGGTCGGCCTTGTCGGGGTAGGTGGCGTAGAGGACCTCGCCGTACGCGCCCTCCCAGTCGACCGATCGGTTCAGCAGCGTGGAGTAGTTGCCCCCCGGGACGCCGAGGTTGGCCCGGCGGAAGTCGGGTGCCAGCGCCACCAACGCGCCACCGAGGATGCCGCCCTGGGAGTTGCCGTCGTAGACCAGCTCGGAGTGGTCGAACCGCGGCTGGCCGTCAGCGTCCTGGAAGGCGGGGTGCGACGCGAACCCGTCGGGGTGGACCGCGAGCCGGCCGAGCAGGTGGAAGTGCAAGAAGCCCTGCAGCGATCGGTCGGGCAGCGACGGGAAGTTCGACACGTCGGCCAGGATGGTCGCCACGTTGGCGACGTCCTCGGTCGCCATCCCGATCCACGGCACGGCGCAGACCATGTGGTTGGAGGCCCGCAGCCGGGACGTTGAACCGCCACCTGCCTCGTTCGTGCTCCCGAGTAGCCCGTGCCCGTAGAGGGTCGACGTGGCGGGGTCGGTCGCGGTGGCCTGGTTCGGCAGGTGGCAGACGAACTCCGCCTCGACCGTCGGTGCGAGCGGGTTGACCTGCGGTTCGGCCATCGGCGTGGGCAGCAACGTGCCGTAGTGGAGCCGCGACCCGGGGATCATCTGTTCGACGCCGGTGCCGAACTCCTCCGGCGGGAGCTTCGGGCCGTCCTGGGGGAGGGTCAGGAAGTTCGGTGCGGTCAGGGTGCCGCGGATCGCGACGTCCGCGCCCCGCTCCTCCACCGAGGAGATGGTGAAGCCCGGTGCCTCGCCAGCGACCACGCCGTCCGCCAGGTCCTCGTCGCCGAGGGCGGCGAACGCCTGGTCGCGCATCGACAGCGCCCGGCCGGTGAGGTTCTGCGAGGAGGCCACGGTGAAGTCCCACGCGAGCGTGAGCTCGGAGGTGTCGACGCCGGCTGCGGTCAGGTCGCCGAACAGCCGCTGGTAGCGACCGTCCTGGCCCGGTTCGTCCCCCTCGCAGGGTGGGGTCGGCGCGGGTGCCGCGTGGTGGTCGCCACCGGCCGGGACGCCGTCGTCATCGCTGTCGCCGTCGTCGTCGCCGTCACCTGCGTGTGGCGGCCGGCCGGGTTGGCCGGCGTGCGGAGGCCGGCTGCCGGGCGGGCCGAGCCGATCCGGCCGTCCCCCCTGACCCTCATCGGCTTCATCGGGCTCGTCGATGGTTGGCTCGGGCGGGCACGCGGTGGGCGCGAGCCCGTCACGCAGCGCGACGAAGTCCGGATCGGCGGGGAGCGCCGACCCGTCGGCCGCCCGCAGGTCACGGAGCGCGACCACGTAGCGGTGCCCTGGGGTCAACCGGGTCAGCGGCCGGACGATCAACAGCCGCACGTCGTCGGTGGTGTCCGGGTGGCCGTCGACCTCGGCGAAGTAGGGGTGGCGCTGTCCGGTCACCGCGTCGAGCAGCACGATCGGCGCGTCGTCGGCCAGGGAGAGCGATGGCACCTGCAGCTGGGCGTCGACGTCGTCGGGCAGCCCGAAGGTCGTCGGCAGGTCGATGCCCGGGACGTAGGTGAGCACCATCGAACCGGGGGAGAACCCGTCGTTGCGGTTCCACTCGGTCGGGTCGATCGGTTTGCCGAGGACGTTGCGTGGCATGCCCAAGGTGGGCAGGTCGACGCGCAGGCCGGTCGGGGTCGACCCGTCGGCGGTCGTGAAGCGGTCGTTCGGGAACGGCAGCAGGCACCGCAGCTCGTCGGTCGGATCGCAGGCGTCACCGGCGAGCGCCGTGAACCCGGGCTCGAGCGGCCCTGTGATCCCGCGAGCGAGCCCGCCGGGAAGACCGCGGAAGAGGCCACCGACCTCGCCGAGCGCCCCCAGCCCGGTGTCGAGCGCGTCGTCGGGTGACTGGGCGCTCGCGGGCGCCGTCACCGACACCGCGAGCGCCACGGCCGTCACGAGACCCCACATCCGTCGTGCACGCATCGCTGTCCCTCCACGGGTTCGTCCCCATCCGGAGTTCGCCGTCGTGCAGCGGGGCACCTCCCCACGGGAGGTCGTGCGCGTCCGACCGCTGGAGCTGGGCACCGGCCCGCTCACCTTGAGGTCCGGCAGCGACCTCACTACGGTCCTTCCGCCGGGTCGAGGACCGGCGACGTCCGTGTGTCGTCCACAGTTGGGTCCGTTGTCCGTTCCGTTCCGGAACGACCGCGAGGGGTCACCCCTCGCCCGGCCACCTGTGCCTCGCCTCCCACGCATCCCGCCCACGGCGGCGGAGCGTGGAGGCCGCGCCCGTCGACGTTCGACGACGACCTGCTCCCGGTCGCTCGGTCGCGTCCACCGACCGGGGGAACCGCCCCCGTGCATCCACCCCACTCCGGAGGAACACCTGATGAGGATCCACCTGTCCCGCACGAGGCGCCTGCGCGCCGTCGTCGCTCCGCTGTTGGCCACGGGCCTGCTCCTAACCGCGTGCGGTGGCGGTGACGACGACACCACCTCGACCGACGACGGCGGTTCCGCGGGCGAGGCCTCCGGCATCGTGGCCGAGTACCAGGAGTCGGGTGTCACCCTCGGTGTCGCCAACGAGGTGCCGTTCGGATCCGTCGGCGAGGACGGTGAAGCCACCGGCATCGGTCCGGACGTCGCACGCGCCGTGCTGGACGAGATGGGCATCGCCGTCAACGACGCCCAGGTCGTCGAGTTCGGCGAGCTGATCGGTGGGCTCCAGGCCGGGCAGTTCGACATCATCACGGCGGGGATGTACATCACCCCGGAGCGGGCTGAGCAGGTCTTCTTCTCCGATCCCGACTACTGCGTCGCCGAGTCGCTGGGGGTCCCGACCGGCAACCCCGAGGGCGTGACCGACTACCAGTCGATCGTCGACAACTCGGACCTCACGGTGGCCGTCGCCACCGGGACCGTCGAGGTCGGCTACGTCGAGGAGGCGGGGATCCCCGCGGAGCAGGTCGAGACCTTCGGTGACATCGAGTCGATGTACCGCGCGCTCGAGGCGGGCGAGGTCGACGCCGTCACCGGTACCGCTGCGACCGTCAACACCCAGGCCGATGCGCGTGACGGCATCGACGCGGTCGAGGGCTTCTTCCCGACCACGGCCGACGGCGAGGAGATCCTGCCGTGTGGTGGCCACGCCTTCGCTGACGAGGAGTTCCGCGACGCCTTCAACGAGGTCCTCAACGGGTTCCGCGAGGACGGCACGACCGCGGACATCATCCTCCAGTACGACGAGTTCACCGAGGCTGACGTCGAGATGGCCAACGAGCTGACGGTCGCCGACCTCAGCTGACCCGCGCGGCGCGGCTCGGATCCACCGGTACCTCGGGTCCGAGCCGCCAGCCGTCCGGGCCGTCGGTTCGGATCGGGCCGATCTGGGACGAGCGCGGAAGGCAGCGGTGTGGGGGACTGGATCCTCAGATCCGGGCAGTACCAGCAGCTGTTCGATGGCCTGCAGCTGACGCTGCAGGTGCTCGGCTTCTCGTTCCTGCTCGGTGTGGTGCTGTCGCTGATCTTCGGCGTGATGCGGATGTCGCCGTTCGCGTGGCTGCGCGGGTTCGCGCTGGCCTACATCGAGTTCGCCCGCGGCATCTCGTCGATCATCCTGCTGACGATCATGGCGATCGCCCTGCCGATCATGCTCGACATCGATCAGGCGTCGCTGCTGATGCTCGCGTCCATCGCCCTCGGCCTGAACATGGGCGGGTACGGCGCCGAGATCGTCCGCGGGGCCATCTCCGCGGTCCCGCGGGGCCAGACCGAGGCGTCGATCGCGCTGAACCTCAGCCCGGGCCAACGCCTGCGTCACGTCGTGCTGCCGCAGGCGATGCGGTTGATCCTCCCGCCGTTCGGCAACCTCACCATCGAGATCCTGAAGGGCACCGCTCTGGTCTCGATCATCGGCATGTCCGACATCATGCAGGCCAGCCGCAACCTCATCCAGCAACAGCTCAGCGCGGGCGTCTCGGGCGTGACGGTCCTGTTCCTCAACGTCCTGATGATCTACTTCGTCGTGGCCCAGGTGATCAACGGGCTGTTCCGGTTGGCGGAGTGGCGGCTCGAACGGCGGTACCGGGCGCGGAGCGGGGACCTGCCGCGGCTGCCCTCGGACGCCAACATCGCGGGAGCGGGCAATTGAGCGCCCCCACCGTGCAGGCCACGGAGCCGGTCGACCGCCCGGAGTTCCGCCCGCACCGACGCTGGTACCGGCGGCCGGACGTGCTCGTGCCGATGGTCCTGGTGACCATCGGCTTCTCGCTGCTCGTCGGGGCTGGCGAGGTCACCGGCCGCTACCAGTCACGCTTCACCGCCGAACGCGACGTGGTGCCCGACTGGGAGTACCTGTTCCACCTCATCCCCCAGATGCTGCGTGGACTGTTCGTCACGGCGCGGGCCACGGTGCTCGGCTTCACCATCGCGGTCGTGCTCGGGTTCCTCATGGCCCTGGCGCGGCGGTCGCGCCTGCGCGTCGTGTCCTGGCCCGCCGTGGCGATCATCGAGTTCATCCGCTCGACGCCGATCCTCGTGCAGCTGGTCTTCCTCCAGGCGCTGACCCGCGCGACCGACGTCGTGTCGCTGTCCGGGGTGCAGATCTTGATCGTCGGGCTGGGTGTCCACTACGCGACCTACTGCTCCGAGGGGTACCGCGCCGGGATCAACAGCGTGGTCAAGGGCCAGTGGGAGGCTGCGACGGCGCTGAACCTGAGCCCGTGGATCAAGTGGACCCGCATCATCATCCCGCAGGCGGTCCCCAACACCCTGCCGGCGCTCGGCAACTACCTCATCGCCGGGTTCAAGGACGCCCCGATCGCCGACGCGGTCGTCGGGGTGTCCGGCCTGCTGTTCTTCGCCAACACCATCCGCGCCGAGGACTTCCGGCCGGTCGAGCCCTACCTGCTCATCGGTGTCGGCTTCCTGCTGGTCAGCCTGCCGGCCGCCTGGCTCGTACGACGACTGGAGAGACGCCTTGCGTACGAACGGATCTGACGGCTCCGCCGACGTGTCACCGAAGGGTGCGGCCGCCGTGCGCATGCGCGGTGTCGACAAGGCCTTCGGTGACAACGTGGTGCTGCGCGAGCTCGACCTCGATGTCACGCCGGGCGAACGCGTGGTCATCATCGGTCCATCGGGATCGGGCAAGACCACGATCCTGCGGCTGATCATGACCCTCGAACGGCCGGACAGCGGGACCATCGAGGTGGGTGGCAAGCACCTCTACCACCAGGAGGGACCGCGGGGGCTCAGGCCGGCCGGCGAGAAGCACATCCGCGAGGTGCGCTCCGACATCGGGATGGTGTTCCAACACTTCAACCTGTTCCCGCACATGAGCTCCCTCGAGAACATCATGCTGGCGCCGGTCAAGGTGCACGGCAAGAGCCGCGACGAGGCGCGCGAGCGGGGGATGGAGCTGCTCGAGAAGGTGGGTCTCGCCGATCACGCCAACCACACGCCGGGCGAGCTGTCCGGCGGCCAGAAGCAGCGCGTCGCGATCGCCCGGGCGTTGGCGACCGAGCCGGCCGTCATGCTCTTCGACGAGGTGACCTCCGCGCTCGACCCCGAGCTCGTCGGCGAGGTGCTCAACGTCCTGCGTGACATCGCCGAGGAGGGCGCGACCACCATGATGCTGGTCACCCACGAGATGGGGTTCGCGAGCGAGGTCGCCGACCGGGTCGTGATGTTCGACCACGGCCAGATCCTCGAGTCCGGGACGCCCGACCAGCTGCTACGCGACCCGCAGGAGCAGCGCACCAAGGACTTCCTCGGCGCCGTCTTCGAGCACTGACACCGGAGCGGATGCACGTGAGCGACCGGAACGACGTCGCGGTCATCGGTGCGGGGATCGTCGGCCTCGCGACCGCCGATGCGCTGCTCGAACGTGGCGCGGCCGTCACCGTCTACGAACGTGGGGTGCCCGGCAACGGGCAGTCGGGTGGCGAGTCGCGGATCTTCCGCCACGCGCACGACGACCCACGCATGGTCGAGATGGCCCGCCGGTCGCGTGCGATCTGGCGCGAGTGGGAGCAGCGCTTCGGGGTCGAACTGGTGTCGGACGACGGTGTGGTCGCCCTCGGCCCGCCGGTCGACGAACGGCTGCCGATCCTGGACGCGGCCGGAGGTATCGCGGCCCGGCGGATCGAGGCGGACGCGATCGACGGATGGTTGCCCGTGATGTCGAGCGTCGACGCGTCAGCGATGGTCGACGCGGATGGCGGAGCGATCCGGACGACGGCCGCGATCCGCGCGCTCGTCGAACGTGTGGGGGACGGGCTGGTCGCCGACGAGGTGCTGACGGTGCGGCCGACCTCGCGCGGGACCGTCGAGGTTCGCGCCGGTGGGGTGACGGCACAGCACGACCACGTCGTCGTCTGTGCCGGGCCGGGCACCAGCGCGCTCGCGCGGCAGGTCGGTCTGCACCCCCCGGTCGATCTGCAGGCCCACGTGCGGTCGACCTTCGCGGTGCGGGGTGACCCGCCGCCCCGGCTGGCGTGTCTCCAGGACTCATCGGGCGCGTTCGGCGAGACCGGGGTCTACGCCGCGCCGACGCCGGGGAACCGCAGCTACGCCGTCGGTCTCAGCGAGACCGTCGAGGTCGGCGAGGGCGGCACGGTCGTGGATCCGGCCTCGCTCGCGGCGCTCGACGAGCGCGCCCGCGCCTACGTGCGACGAGCCCTGCCCGGTCTGGATCCGGACCCGGTCGACGTGCGTCACTGCTGGGTGACCGCCCTCCCGTGGAGCGACGACGGCGTCGCCGCCTGGCAGGGGTCCGGCGTCACGGTCGTCGCCGGCCACAACCTGTTCAAGCAGGCGCCGGCGCTCGGGCGCGCACTCGCCGCAGCCGCGTTCGGGGAGGGGCTGGGCGAACTCGACCCGGCGTCCCGTCTGGGTGCGGCCGACTGAGCCTGCACCGCTGCTGGTGACGTCGCGCCCGTGGAGGTCAGCCCTCGAGGTCGACGGTGAGCGTCTCCATCATCCGGTCGAGGATCTCCTGATCGCGGTCGTGGTCGGTGTCGCCGACGCTCGAGGTCGCCGCCACCAGGATGCTGCCGTCGAGGTCCACGATGTAGGTGTAGCTCTCCTCGCCTTCGGGGAGGAGCGCCTCGCCCTCCGATCGGCGTTCGATGACGACGGCGTCCCGGTCGGCCACCGTCACCTCGCGCCGGTCGAGCTCCTCACCAGCGGTGGTGGCCGTCGTCCACCTGACCGGGATGCCCTCAGCCGTACCCTCGCTCACCGAAGCGCGATCAACGCGCTGGTGGATGCCGGCATCACCCAGGGGTGCGACACGGACCGGTACTGCCCGGACGAACGCATCTCCCGGGCGCAGATGGCCAGCCTGATCTCGGCTGCCTACGGCCTCGCGCCCGCCGATCAGGTGTACTTCCACGACGCCGGAGGTACCCACGCGGACAGCACCCAGCGGCTCGCCGAGGCTCGGATCAGTTCGGGCTGCGACGCGCTGGGGCTCGACTTCTGCGCCGACGTCCCGGTCCCCCGCGATCAGATGGCATCGTTCCTCGCGCGGGCGGAGGATCTGGTGCCGGCGGCAGCGCCGATCCCGATGCTGCTCGAACCCGGTGACGACGGGGCTGCGGTGGAGGCGCTCCAGCGTCGTCTCCACGAGGCCGACTACTGGATCGGGCCCATCGACGGTGTCTACGGCACGCTGACCGAACACGCCGTGCTCGCCATCCAGAAGGTCCACGGGTTGGCGCGAGACGGCATCTACGGCCCCAACACCCGCGCGATCGTGGCCGACCCCGGGACGCCCACCACCGGATCGTCGTCGGGGTACGTCGTCGAGTTCGACGAGGACCGGCAGATCGTGATGCTCGTCCAGGACGGCGTGGCCGGGAGGATCTTCCACGCCTCCGGAGGCAACGAGGAGTACTACGAGCACGAGGGCACCACCTACTGGGCCGAGACCCCCAACGGCGACTGGGACATCTACCGCGAGATCGACGGCTGGCGCACCTCGCACCTCGGCGAGCTCTACCGGCCGAAGTACTTCCACAGGGACGGCATCGCGTTCCACGGTTACACCGACGTGCCGGCGCACGCCGCCTCGCACGGTTGCGTGCGGGTCTCGATGGACGCCATGGACTGGCTCTGGGCCAACGATGCCATGCCGACCGGTGCCGACGTGCTCGTCTACGGCGAGCCGAGCTGAGCCACCTGACGAGGCGGCGGGTCTGGACCGTCGCCCTGGCCCCGGAGCCGCCGTGCGCATCGATGTCGTCTCGGCCCAACGCCTGTGGTTCGGTCCGGACGATCCGGTCCGGGCCGCCTCGGCGGTGGCGCCGTTCGGGGACGGCTGGTTGATCGCGCAGGACGACGCGAACCACGCGGCCTGGTGGCAGCCGGGTACGGGCTCGATCGAACGGATCCGGCTCCTGCCACCGCGCGACGGGCTGGATCTGTTCGCCGACGAGGATGGGACCAAGCGCCTCAAGCCGGACCTCGAAGCGGCCTGCACCGTCCCGGATGCCGGAGGGGACGTGGTGCTGCTGCTCGGTTCGGGCTCGCTGCCGCCGAGGTCACGTGGCGTCCTCGTCCGCGGCTCCACCGATGGCTGTTCGGTGCGTTCGGCTGAACTGGCGCCGCTCTACGCGCGGGTCCGCGACGCCCTCGGGATCGACGAGGTCGGGCTCAACCTCGAGGGAGCGTGCGTGGTCGGGGACCGGTTGCGGTGGTTCCAACGCGGGCACGGTGCGACGGGGATCGACTCGGCCAGCGTGGACCTGCCGCTGCGCGATCTGGTTCGAGCCATCGAGGGCGACCTCCATCCGGGGTCGATCGAGGTCGGTGAGGTCCGACGCTACGACCTCGGCGGCCTCGGTGGCCTCCCGCTGGCGATCACCGACGCGGTGGTGTGGCACGACGGCCGGATCCTGGTCTCGGCGACCGCGGAGGATGCGCCGGATGCGGTCGCGGACGGCCCGGTCGCGGGTTCGGTCCTGGCCCTGCTCGGTGCGACGCCGGACGAGGTGGAGGTCGAGATCCTCCCGCTGCCCGAGGAGCTCTCGCACCGCAAGGTCGAGGGACTCGCGCTCCGCGGGGACGCCGCGGCGCCACGGCTGTTGGCGGTCGTCGACGAGGACGACCCCACCGTCGGCTCCCCGGCCGTGGAGCTCTCGCTCGGCACGGGGTGACCGTCGCGTGACGTGAGCGATGCCGCTCAGGTTGCTAGGTGAGGCTCACCTAAGTACGGTAGCTCCACGCCGTTCGTGGAGCAGGGATGTCGGAGTCGATCGAGGTGCCGCGGGCGCCGGTGCGTGACGCCGCGGCGGACCGTGTCGGCGCGCGGCTCCGGGCCGGTGATCTCGATCTGTCCTACCACGGGGTGCCGGTCGTCG
>NZ_JBBEBZ010000161.1:20949-75392 GCF_040882075.1 Nitriliruptor sp. | reverse complement strand
CGGACTACCGGGGTCCTCACGTGGCATCGGCGCGACACCAGCGCCCCGCTAGGCGTCAGCGCTCACTCGACCGGCGAAGCGCCGAGGTGGGACGCGAGCAGCTGGGCGAGGTGGATCGACGGTTGGTCGGCGAGCTGGTCGAGCTGGGTGCGGCAGCTGAACCCGTCGGCGAGCACGACCGTGCCGGGTGCCATCGCGCGGACGGCGGGCAGGAGCGCGGTCTCGGCCACGGCGACCGACACCTCGTGGTGGCCGCGCTCGACGCCGAAGTTGCCGGCCAGCCCGCAGCACCCGCCGACCGCGTCCACGTGCGCCCCGGCCGACTCGAGCAGGGCCCGGTCGGTCTCCCACCCCATGACCGCGTGGTGGTGGCAGTGCGGCTGCGCCAGCACCCGCACCCCGTCGAGGCGAGGTGGCTGCCACCCCTCGGTCTCGCTCAGGAGCTCGGCCAGCGTGCGGGTCGCCGCGGCCACGTCGCGGGCCGCGGCGTCGTCCGCACCGAGCAGCCGCGGTGCGTCGTCACGCAGCACGGCCACGCACGGAGGCTCGAGGCCGACGATCGGGACGCCGGCCCGGGCGTGCACGGCGAGGTCGTCGACGGTGCCCCGCAGGATGCGTGCGGCGGCGTCGAGCTGGCCGGTCGAGATCCAGGTCAGGCCGCAGCAGCGCGGCGCGTCGGGCACCTCGACGCGGTACCCGGCGGCCTCGAGGACCCGGACGGTCGCGATGGCGACCTCGGGGTCGAAGCGGTCGCTGAAGGTGTCGGCCCACAGCAGCACCGGCGGCCGGGACGCGAGGTCGGTCGGCGCATCGCCGGCGGGCCGGCGACGGAACGCACGGGAGAACGGCCGCGGCGCGAAGCGGGGCAGGTCGCGGCGCTGGTCGACGCCCGCAGCCCACCGCGCCAACTTCGCGATCGCCGGGACGTCCAACGCACGTGAGGCCAGCCTGGGTGCCAGGCCAGCCAACCGTGCCCAGCGGGGGAGCTGGCCGAGGGCGTAGTGGCTGCGCGGGCGGAGGCGCCCGCCGTAGGTGCGGTGCAGAGCCTCGGCCTTGTAGGTGGCCACGTCCACGCCGGCGGGACAGTCGACGGCGCAGCCCTTGCAGGCCAGGCACAGGTCGAGCGCATCGTGCAGCTCGCGTGACGCGAACCCGTCGGTGACCAGCCGCCCGTCGACCACCTCCTGCAGCACGCGCGCCCGCCCGCGGGTCGAGTCCTTCTCGTCGCCGGTGGCGAGGTAGGACGGGCACATCACCGCCCCGCGCTCGGTCCGGTCGGCGCGGCACGCACCGACGCCGATGCAGCGGTGCACAGCTGCGCCGAGGTCGTCTCCGTCCTCGGGGAAGGTGAAGCCGCCGGACACGGGCGCCACGGCTGACGGGAGCCGGAGGTCGGCGTCGGCGGGACGCGGCCGGACGAGCACGCCGGGGTTCAGGGTGCCGTCGGGGTCGAGCGCGGCCTCGAAGGCCGCGAAGGCGTCGAGCACCTCCGGCGGGTACATCCGCGGCAGCAGCTCGGAGCGCGCCCGCCCGTCACCGTGCTCGCCGGACATCGATCCGCCGAAGCCGGCGACGAGGTCGGCTGCGTCCTCGAGGAACCGACGGAACACACCGACGCCGCGGTCCGGCCCGCCGCGCGGCCCGAACGGCAGGTCGATCCGTGCGTGGACGCAGCCGTCGCCGAAGTGGCCGTAGGGGAGCGTGGTCAGCCCGTGGTCGTCGAGCAGCGCGTCGAAGGCGCGCAGGTACTCGCCGAGCCGAACGGGCGGGACGGCGGCGTCCTCCCACCCGGCGTGGGCGGGTTCGCCGTCGGCCGAGCGTGACGACAGCGCCGCGCCGTCCTCGCGGATCCGCCAGAGCGCTCGGGCGGCCGTGACGTCGTCGATCTCGAGGTGGGCGGTGGCGTCGGCGTCGGTCAGCAATCGCCGCGCCGCCGACCGCAGTTCGCCGAGGTCGTCACCGGCGAGCTCCACGAACAGCCACGCCGCACCGTCGGGCAGCGGCGGGACGGCGGATGCCCCGCGTCGGCGGATCACCGCGTCGACGATGCGCCGGTCGATGCCCTCGACCGCGACGGGTCGGTGGGGGAGGAGGGCGGGGACGGCGTCACCGGCTGCGGCGACGTCCGGGTAGCCGAGGACCACCAGCAGCGTGGTGGTCGGCACGGGCACGAGCCAGAGGATCGCACCCAGGGTGATCGCGCAGGTGCCCTCGCTGCCGACCAGGGCGCGGGCGAGGTCCGCCCCGCGGTCCGGCAGCAGGTGGTGGAGCCCGTAGCCGGACACCTGGCGGGGGAAGCGGTCGAGGTGGGTGTCGATGGCGTCGGCGTACCGCTCGGTGAGCGCGGCCAGCGCGGGGTCCAGCGGCGCTGAGCGAGGGTCGTCGGCGGGACCGACGGTCAGCTCGTTGCCACGCCCCGTCACGACGTCCAGGCGCACGACGTTGTCGACGGTGCGCCCGTAGCCGAGCGCCCGGGTGCCGCAGGCGTTGTTGCCGAGCATCCCGCCGAGCGTGCAGCGGTCGTGGGTGGAGGGGTCGGGTCCGAAGCGCAGCCCGTGCGGCGCGGCCGCCCGCTGGAGGTCGCTCAGCACGACCCCCGGCTCGACCCGGACCGTCCGGGCGTCCGGATCGAGGTCGCCGATGGCCGTCAGGTGCCGCGAGGTGTCCAGCACGATGCCGGGCCCGACGGCGTTGCCCGCGATGGACGTGCCGCCGCCGCGGAGGGTCAGGCCGACGCCGAGCGACCGGGCCACCTCGAGCGCCGCGATCACCTCGTCGCGGTGGCGGGGGAAGGCGACGGCGAGCGGCGGGACGCGGTAGAGCGACGCGTCGGTCGAGTACTCCGCCCGTCGCCGGGTCGACGCGTCGACCTCGACCAGCCCGGCGATCGACAGCGAGGCGGCGACCTGCGCCGGGGATGGCCCGCTCGACGACGATGGCGACGGTGCGGTCGGCGTGGCCGGCGTGGCGGCGGGCGGCGTCACCAGAGCTCGAGCGACCGGGTCAGGATCCCCGCCAGGTCGTCCTCGGTGACCGGCTTCGGTGCCGTCGCCAGCAGCCGCTGCTGCTTCATCGTCCCCTCGACCAGGTCCGGCACGTCGGCCTCGCCGAACCCGACGCCACCGACCCCGTTCGGCAGACCGATGTCACGGATCAGCGCGGTGATGGCCGCGGGTAGCTGCTCGGTGGGGTCGTCGCTGCGGTCGAGGTCGGGAGCGAGCAGTTCAGCCACCCGAAGGTGGCGCTCGGGTGCAGCGTCGAACGTGAACCGGAAGGCCTCCGGGGCGGTCAGCGCCACGGCCATCCCGTGGGGGACCATCGCGTGATCGTCGGGGTAGTCGGCGGGGTGGAAGTCCCGCACCCTCCCCGCGATCGGGTACGCGTTGGCGTGCGGGATGTGGACCCCGGCGTTGCCGAACCCGAGCCCGGCGAACGTCGCGGCCATCGCCATCTCGCCGCGGGCGGTGGCGTCGTCCGGGTCACGGACCGCGGTGCGGAACGAGCGTGCGAGGAGCTGTAGCGACCGCTCGGACCACAGGTCGGCGATGGGGTTGGAGCCGCAGTAGGGGACCCGCTCCTCGGGACGCTTGCGGTCGTAGGCGGTGTACGGCTTGGCGGTGTAGCTCTCGAGCGCGTGGCAGAGGATGTCCATCCCGGCCGCCGCGGTGACGCCGGCCGGCTGCGTCACGGTCAGGTCCGGGTCGACCACCGCGAGCACCGGCCGGAGCGCCGCGTGGCTGATGCCGGTCTTGATCTGCAGATCGAGCACGTCGAGCACGCAGATGGTGGTGGACTCCGACCCCGTCCCGGTCGTCGTCGGGACCGCGACGAGCAGCGGCAACGGCTGCGTCGGGGCGCGACCCTCGCCGACCGGCGGGTTGATGTAGTCGAACAGTTCACCCGGGTTGGAGGTCAGGAGCGCGACGGCCTTGGCCGTGTCGATGCTCGAACCACCCCCGACGGCGACGATCGCGTCCCACGGACCGGTATCGCGGGCGTGCTCGATGGCGTCGCGCAGCGAGGCGTCGGTCGGCTCGACGTGGACGCGGTCGAAGACGACCCCCTCGACGCCGTACCCGGCCATCGCGTCGACGATGCGCTGCGGGTGCCCGGTCGCGGCGACGCCGGCGTCGGTGACGACCAGCACCCGCCGGGCCCCCCGGCTCGCGAGGTCGTGGCCGAGCTCGAGCGAGGCGCCCGGTCCGAACTTCAGCGCCGGCGCTGCGTAGGTGAAGATCGTCTCTCGTCCGGTGGCGTCCACGCCGCTCCCCTCGGTGGCTCGGCGGAGCCTACGACGGTGCGGGTGACCCCCGCCGAGGGTCCGCGACCCGGGGTCGCGATCGGGGCCGCGACCGGGCGAGGCGAACGGAACGTTCCGAGCCTGTTCGTTCCGGTCCCGGGGCTAGGCTCCCGGTCGGCCCCACCGGCTGAACCTCCCTCATCGAGCAACGGAGCGTGGCGTGGACTTCCTGCTGTCCGAGGAGCAAGAGGCGTTCATCGCCAGCGTGCGAGCGTTCGCCGCCGAGCACGTCGCGCCGGGCATCCTCGAGCGCGACCGGGCCGGCCGCTGGGACCCCGACGTGTGGGCGAAGGTCGCCGAGTTCGGCCTGGCCGGGTTGCCCGTGCCGACCGAGTACGGCGGGTCGGGTGCGGACGTCCTCACGACCGGCCTGGCGCTCGAGGCGCTCGCCTACAGCGGGATGGACGCCGGGCTGAACCTGTCGCTCGGCGCGCACCTGACCATCGGCTGCATGCCGATCGCGCTGCACGGCACCGAGGAGCAGAAGCAGCGGTGGCTGCCACGGATGGCGTCCGGCGAGTCGATCGGTGCGTTCGCGATCACCGAGCCGGAGGCCGGATCGGACACCGCCGGGATGAGATCCAGCGCCCGACGCGAGGGCGACACGTTCGTCCTCAACGGGACCAAGACCTTCATCACCAACGGCTCGCTCGCCGACGTCGTGACCGTCGTCGCGCGGACCGACCCGGACGCGCCGGCTGGGAACGCCTTCACCGCGTTCCTGGTCGAGACCGACTCGCCCGGGTTCGAGGTGTCCAAAGAGCTCCGCAAGCTCGGCAACCGGACCTCGCCGACCGTCGAGCTGTCGTTCACCGACGTGGCGGTCCCCGAGTCGAACATCCTCGGCGACGAGGGCACGGCCCTGTGGGCCGTCGGCTTCGAGTGCTTCGACTGGGAGCGCACCTGCATGATCGCCAGCGCGGTCGGCGGCATGCAGCGCGGGCTCGACGTGTCGATCCGCTACGCCAAGGAACGCGAAGCCTTCGGCAAGCCGATCGCGAAGTTCGGCGCGATCCAGCACAAGCTCGCGCAGATGGCCATCCGGCTCGAGAACGCCCGGCTGCTGCAACGGCAGGCGGCCTGGCTCAAGGACAACGGCCACGAGCACCAGCTGCAGGCGTCCATGGCCAAGGCCTACGTGGGGGAAGCCGCGGTCCAGAACGCGCTCGAGGCCATCCAGATCCACGGCGGCTGGGGCTACATCGACGAGTTCCACGTCGAGCGGAGCCTGCGCGACGCCAAGCTCGCCACCATCGGCGGCGGCACGACCGAGATCCAGGAGATGATCATCGCCCGGACCCTCCTCGCCTGACCGGGAGGCAGAGTCGGGGCGGGGGCCTACCCTCGATGGGCCCCGACCCGAGAGCTGTCCGTGTCCGTGCCGTCCGCTGTCGTCGACCGACGCGACCCGATCGTCGCACCGACCGACCGCGCCCTGGTCGAGGTCACCGGCGGCGACCGGATCAGCTACCTCGAGGCCGTCACCTCGCAGGCGTTGGCTGACGCGAAGCCCTTCGAGGCCCGCGGCGCGCTGCACCTCGACATCCACGGCGCACCGCTGCACGCCTTCGACGTGCTGGTGCACCCCGAGCGGCTGTGGCTGCTGGTGGCGACCCGCGCCCTGGCCGAGGATGTCGTGACCGTGCTCGGTGGCCGCACCTTCTTGGCCGACGCGAGCTTCGCCATCATCGACGATCTGGTGGTCTCGAGCCTGCGCGGGCCGGGAGCGATCGAGGTCGCGACCGACGCCGGGCTCGGGATCGGCGCCGGGCGGTGGGACAGCGACGACGCGCTGGTCCGCGTCGGCCGGCCCGCGGGGATCGACCTGATCGGGCCAGCCGACGAGGTCGAGGAGGCGGTCGCCGCCTGCGAGGCTGCGGGTGCCGTGCGCGGGGGTGCGGCTGACCTCGAGGACGCGCGGATCGTCGTCGGTGAACCCGCATGGGGCGCTGAGGTGGCGGCACCGCACCTGCCCGAGGAGCTCGGCCTGTTGCCGACGCACGTGCACCTCGCCAAGGGCTGCTACCCGGGCCAGGAAGCGGTGGCGCGCATGTGGCAGCTCGGCCGACCCCGCCGCCGGCTCGCGGTCGTGGACGCCGCCGTCCCGGTCGGCGCCGGCGATGAGCTCGGCGAGGGACGTCGCCGGGTCACCGTGACCTCCGCCACCCGCGCTGGCGATGTCGCGCTGGCGTTCGTGCCCGCCGACGCCGAGGTCGGTGCCGCCTACGAGGGTGACGAGGGTCAGGTGCTGACCGTCCGCCGACTGGTCGGCGAAGGGCAGCCGCAGCCGGGCGCCGACCCCAACGTGGCGCGACGCCGCGACGCCCGCGCGAGCTGAGCCCCGTGGACCCGCTCCGCCAGCTGACGCTCGACCAGCTCCGGACCCGCGGCAGCCTCAAGTGGAGGGCCTACCCGTCGGACGTCCTGCCGCTGTTCGTCGCCGAGATGGATGCACCGGTCGCCGAACCGGTCGTGCGCGCCATCAGCGACGCGGTCGCGTCGGGTGACACCGGGTACCCGTACGGGGCTGTGCCGTACGCCGAAGCGCTCGAACGCTTCGCCGCCGAGCGGTGGGGCTGGCACCTCGATCCGGACGCCGCCGCCCTGGTCCCGGACGTCATGGGTGGCATCGTCGAGGTGCTGGGCCTGACCACCGACCCGGGTGATGCCGTCATCGTCAACCCGCCGGTCTACCCGCCGTTCTTCGCCTACATCGAGCACGCGGGGCGACGCGTCGAGGAGGCGCCGCTCGGCGCGGACCTGCGCCTCGACCTCGATGCCATCGAGGCGGCGATGGCTCGCGCCGTCACGGGTGGCCGCCGTGCTGCCTACCTGCTGTGCAGCCCGCACAACCCGACCGGTGTCCTCCACACCGAGGCGGAGCTGACCGCGGTCGCCGAGCTGGCGAGCCAGTACGGCGTGCGCGTGATCGTCGACGAGATCCACGCCCCGCTCGTCCTCGCACCGCACCGGTTCGTGCCCTACCTCAGCGTGCCCGGCGGTGAGCGCGGGTTCGCGTTGCACTCGGCCTCGAAGGGCTGGCACCTGGCTGGCATCAAGGCCGCGCTGGCCGTCGCGGGCGCCGACGCGGCCGATGACCTCGCCCGGATGCCCGAGGTCGTGTGGCACGGCGCCAGCTACCTCGGCGTCACCGCGCACGTCGCCGCCCTCGACCACGCCCGCGGGTGGCTCGACGACCTGCTCGCCTCGATCGGGCGGAACGTCGACCTGTTCGAGGGGCTGCTCGCCGAGCACCTCTCCGCCGTGCGGTACCGACGGAACGAGGCGACCTACCTCGCCTGGCTCGATCTCCGCGCCCTCGGGCTCGGCGACGACCCGGCGGCCACGTTCCTCGATCGGGGTCGGGTCGCGCTCGTGCCCGGCCAGGAGTTCGGCACGGGCGGCGCTGGGCACGCCCGCCTCAACCTCGCCACCTCACCCGAGATCCTCGAGGAAGCGGTCCGCCGCATGGCGTCGGCCCTGGCCTGAGCCTCGACATCGACGCGATCGGCGTCGAACCGAGCGTCAGTCGAGCTCGGCGAGCGCCTTCAGGACCTGGTCGGCGTGGGTCTCGGTCTGGACGCGCTTCCACACCTTGGCGACCGTGCCGCCGGCGTCGACGAGGAACGTCGAGCGGATGACTCCGACGGTGGTCTTGCCGTAGAGGACCTTCTCGCCGTAGGCGCCGTACGCCTCGAGGGCCGCACGCTCGGGGTCGGCCAGGAGCGTGTGGGGCAGGTCGTACTTGCCGGCGAACGTCGCGTGGGACTCGACGGTGTCGGGCGAGATCCCGAGCACGGTCGCCCCCGCCGCCTCGAACTCGGCCCACTGGTCACGGATCCCGCAGGCCTGGGTCGTGCACCCCGGTGTGTCGTCCTTGGGGTAGAAGTAGATGACGACGGGCCGGCCGCGGAGGTCCTCGAGCGACACCTCGCGACCGTCCTGGTCCGGCAGGGTGAAGGTGGGGGCGGGCTGTCCGGCCTCGATCACGGTGCGGCTCCTGACGGGATGCGGTCGGGCGGACGGACGGTAGCCGCCCCCCGGACGCGTACGGTGCTCGTCGGGTCCCGATCGGACCCGACGACACGACGACGAGGTGCCCGGTGAGCGAGCAGGACGACACGACCAAGAGGGACGACGAACCGGCAGGCGTCGCCGAGCCGAGCGCTGATGCGGCCACCATCGAGGTGTTCGTCGAGGTCCCGATGGGCTCACGCAACAAGTACGAGTGGAACTTCGAGCGCCAGGCCCTCGAACTCGACCGCATGCTGTTCACGGCCGTGCGGTACCCGGGCGACTACGGGTTCATCCCCGAGACGCTCGCGCTCGACGGTGACCACCTCGACGTCGTCGTGATCCTCGGCGAGCCCACGTTCCCCGGCTGCACCATCGAAGCGCGCGTGCTCGGGATGCTCGACATGTCCGACGACAAGGGCGTGGACGAGAAGATCCTCGCCGTGGCAGACATGGATCCGCGCTGGCGCAACCTGCACACCCTCGAGGACGTACCGGACCACCTGCTCGACGAGATCGCCCACTTCTTCGCGATCTACAAGGACCTCGAGCAGAAGCTGGTCGACGTGCGTGGCTGGCGGAGCCGGGAGCAGGCCTTCCAGGTGATCGCCGAGGCCCGCGAGCGCTACGAGGGGCCGATCGAGGCCATCACCTACCCGAACTGACCCGGAGCGAGCCGGCTCAGCGTCCGAACAGGCGCCTGCGCTTGGGTGGCTCGTCCCGAGGCGGCTCGGGGCGCTGAGGTCCGCCGGGGGGGTCACGGCGTGGCTCGGGCGGCGGGACGTCACCGGGGTCGTCGATCGCGAGCCGGGACAGCTCGCGGAGCAGCTCGGAGACCTCACGCCCGTCCATCTGCGCGGCCGGCTCGGGTTCGACATCGGGCTCGACCGCGGGGGGCTCCGGGTCGTCGCCGGGTCCGTCACCTGGCCCGATCCCCTCGTCGGTCGGCGACGCTGCCGGCTCCGTGGCCGCGGGGTCGCGGTCGGCCGTTGGGGTCGCCGGCCCGGCCGGATCCGCTTCGAGCTCGGCGAGCAGTCGGGCCACGTCGTTGAGCTCGGTGAACGATCCGCTGGGCGTCGTCCGGGGCGCGGGCGGCGCGGGCTCCGGGGCGGGCGGTTCGGGCGCTGGCGGCGCCGGTTCGGGCGGGGGCTCCGGTTCGGGCTCCGGCTCCGGCTCCGGCTCCGGCTCCGGCGGGGCCGGCTCAGGTTCGGGTTCGTGCGCCGGTTCGGGTTCGGGCGCCGGTTCGGGTGCAGCGGGCTCGGGCTCTGGCTCCGGTGCCGGCGCGGCTGGCTCGGGAGCGGCGGTCGAGCGCGACAGCGCCTCCAGCGCGTCCTCGAGGGCGCGACCCACCTCGTCCTCGGGCAGCGTGATCTCGACGATCCCGAGCAGCGTCAGCCCGTAGACGATGCGGGCCGCCTCGAACTGGCCGTACCCGAGGTCGTCGGCCAGTTCGCGCACGCTGCGGACCCCGTCGATCGACGCGAGCACGGTGAACTCGTCCGGTTCGAGCGACGCGGTCGTCGACCCGCTCCCTGACGCGAAGATCGGGACCGCCTCGAGGTCGGGGATGACGCGTTCGAGCTCGGCCCACTCATCCTGGCGGCGGGCCACCTCGACCAGGAGCTGGGGGACCGGGATGCGGAGTGGGACCTCGGACACGTCGTCGAGGTCCCCGGCGTCGAACCGGTACCCGCCGTACCGCCACCGGAGCACGTCGAACACGGCGTCGATGACCTGCTCCTGGGCGACGAGCCGGACCGCGTCCTGGGTCACGAGCCCCTGCTCGACCAGGATCGCGCCGAGCCGACGGTGGGTCCGGGCGCGTGCCTGCGACCGGAGGACGTCGTCGAGCGCCTCCTCCTCGAGCAACCCGGCGTTGACGAGCCGGTCACCGAGCCGGGCCCGTGGGGTCGGCGAGGTGGCCGCGATGATGTGGCCCTCGCGGCACACCAGCGAACCGCGACCGTCCGGACCTTCGATCTCGAGCACACCCGTCGCGCCGACGACGGCGAGCGCCCGACAGACGTCGGCCGCCGGCATCTCGGACAGGTCACCTCGCATGTCCCGAGACTACTGCCCGGGCTCCGCCGTCCCCCGACGTCGGGAGCCACGATCAGGGTCCACCGCTGCGTGCCTGACCAGCACCGACCTTCGCCGTACCACCGCTGACGGCGGGCGCTACCGTGCGGACGCAGGACCGACGCGGAGCGGAGCTGGACGTGGGGGATGGAGGTGCCGTGGTGACCCTCGACGACCGTGAGCGTGGCGAGCTCGCGTCGTGGTCCAACGAGCAGCTGCGTGAACGGCGCGCCAGCTGCGAGAACCACGAGGCGGCCGTCTCGTACGCACGCCGGGTCCTCCAGGGTCGGCTCGACATCGTGCGTGCCGAGCTCGAGCGACGGCTCGAAGCGGGCGAGGACGAGGACGAGGTCGAGGAGCTGCTGTCGCGCCTGCCCGCCCTGCTCGCTGGCGGTCAGGGGGCCAGCGATCCGCTCCGGGCGCGTGTCACGTCGCTGACGGTGCCGCCCGAGGCGGACGAGCTGGTGGCACGGATCGACGCCGATCTCGGGGAGTCGACGTTGTCGACCTTGAGCTCGCGCAGCGATGCTGAGCTCACCGAACTCATCGCCGCGCTGGAACGCCACGAGGCCGAGCTCTCCGGGACCCGCCGCGAGCTGTTCGACGCGATCGACGCGCTCCGTGACGAGCTCGCCGCCCGCTACAAGGACGGGCGCGCCAACGTCGCAGATCTGCTGGCGTGACGCGCCGCTCCGCACGCCGACGACGGGTGCTGGTCGTCGATGACGACCCGCTCATCCTCGAGGTGCTCCGGACCATCCTGGACCTCGAGGACCTCGAGGTGACGACCGTCGAGGACGGCGGGGCCGCGTTGGCGCAGCTCGAGGTCGATCCCCGCCCCGACGTGATCGTCTGCGACGTGATGATGCCGGAGATCGACGGGCTCGAGGTCTGCCGTCGCGTCAAGGGTGACCCGCGCACGGCGTCGATCCCGGTCCTCCTGCTGACCGCCCGCGACCGCAGCGAGGACCGCGCGGCCGGGCTGGCGGCCGGCTGCGACGACTACGTGACCAAGCCGTTCAGCCCGCTCGCGCTCATCGAACGCATCGCCGCGCTCGGGGACGGCGCCGACGCGACCGACGGAGGCCGCTGATGCACGCCGCAGGCGCCGACGATCTCGAGGTGACCCGCCGGCAGCTGCTGATGTTCGCCGAGGACCTGCAGGTGGTCGTGGGCCGGGAGCGGGAGCGACGCGAGGAGGCTGAAGCGGCCTACCGCGAGCTCTCCTCGGGCTACCTCGGCATGGTGCGCACGCTCGCGGAGGTCTGCGAGGCCAAGGACACCTACACCCGCAGCCACCTCGATCGCACCTACCAGTACGCGCTGATGCTGACGCGCCGGGTCGCCCCCGAGCTCGCCGAACGGGCCGAGATCGGGTTCGGCTACCTGCTGCACGACATCGGCAAGGTCGGCATCCCCGAGGCGGTGCTGAACAAGCCTGGCCCGCTCACCGACGAGGAGTGGGCGATCATGCGCACCCACCCCGTCATCGGGGTGTCGCTGGTCGAACCGCTCCGGCTGCTCGGCGACGCCGTGGGCATCATCCGCAGCCACCACGAACGGTGGGACGGCAAGGGCTACCCCGAGGGTCTGGCCGGCGAGGACATCTACCTGCCCGCCCGGATCTTCATGATGGCCGACTGCTTCGATGCGATGACCACCGACCGGCCGTACCGCAAGGCACTGCCGATCCACGTCGCCCTCGAGGAGATCGACCGCCACGCGGGCACGCAGTTCGACCCGGACATCGCTCGGGCGTGGGTCGCGATGTGCGAGGAGCTCGGCGCGCAGGAGGACGGCACCTACCGGCTGCCGGTGTGACCGAGGCGACCCGTCCTGCCGCCGAGGCGGCCCCGCTCGCGGAGGTGACCCGCACCGACGTCTGGTCCGGCCGTCCGCTGGTCGAGTCGCGGCACCGCGGGCACCTGGCGCTGGTCGGTCGGGACGACGAGCTGGTGGCGGCGCTCGGCGACCCGGATCGCGTGACCTTCGTGCGGTCGACGGCCAAGCCGTTCCAGGCGACGGCGTGCCTCGAGCTGCTCGACCTGGCGGGACCGGAGCTCGGTGCGGATGAGGTCGCGGTGGGGTGGGCGTCGCACCGCGCCGAGCCCACGCACCTGGCGGCCGTCCGGTCGCTGCTGGCTCGGTCGGGGACCACGCCGGAGGATCTGACCTGTCCACCGACCTCCGGGGAGCACGACCCGGGAGCACCACCGAGCCGGCTCACCTCCGACTGCTCGGGCAAGCACGCGCTGTTCGCGCTGGCCGGGCAGCAGCAGGGCACGACGCGCGATCGTCTGCTCGACCCGGATGGACCGCTCCAGCGGGTCGTGCTCGGCGTCGTCGAGGAGTTCCTCGGCCCGCCCGTGGCGGTCGGTGTGGACGGCTGCGGTGCTCCGGCCGTCGCGGTGCCCCTCCGCGCGTTGGCGGCGGGTTTCGCCGCCGTCGCGTCGCAGGCGCGGCTCCGGCGGGTGCGCGAGGCCGGCTTCGCCCACCCGAAGCTGGTGGGCGGCGAGGGCCGGCTCGAGTCGACGCTGCTCGCCCACGGGGTGGTGGCCAAGAGCGGTGCCGAGGGGGTCTTCGCCGCCGGCTGGCTGGCCCCCGACGGCAGCCCGCGTGGCCTGGCTCTCAAAGCCGAGGACGGTGCGTCGCGCGCCGTGACCGCGGCCGCACTCGCCGTGTTGGTCGCGGCCGGGCGGGTCGACGCCGATCTGTGGTCGCCCGCGCCGATCCTCGGCGGCGGCCGTCCGACCGGTGCCGTCCGCGTGAGCGACGAGGTCGCGCAGTTGCTCGGCTGAGCGCACCGGTCTCGGAGGTCCGCTGATGGGCCCGACAGCCTCGACTGGTACCGTCGCTCGGCGTCCGCGGTCATCCCCTGCGGCGCCTGACCAGCAGTTCGCGGACGGAGAGGGAACCGGTGGCTGAGCCACCCGAAGACCCGGCGACCGCCGGCGATGAGGCCCTCGAACCTGGATCTCCGCTGCACGACCTCGGCGGCTACATCCGCCACCAGCGCGAATCGGCGCGGTTGTCGCTGCGGAACCTGGCCAAGATCGCCGGGGTCTCGAACCCCTACCTCAGCCAGATCGAACGGGGTCTGCGCAAGCCGTCGGCCGAGATCCTCCAGGCCATCGCCAAGGCGCTCGAGATCTCCTCGGAGACCCTCTACGTCAAGGCGGGCATCCTCGAGGAGCGGGAACCGAGCGAGGACCTCGAGGCGGTGATCGCCCGCGACCCGCACCTGACCGGCGAGCAGCGCCAGGCTCTGATCGAGATGTACCGCTCGTTCCGGCAGTTGACCGAGCTGCGCGCCGCACCGGGTGGGCGCGGTCCGTCACGGCTCCGTGGGCTGCTCGACGCGGTCGCACCCGGCGGCGTCGATGACGCCTCGATCGCGGCCGCGGCACCCACCGAGGAGTCGGGCGAGGGCTGACGCGCTCAGCGAACGGCCACCCGTCGGGCGCCGGGAGCGCGGTGGTTGCGCCCGCTACCTTCTGTCCCCGTGCGTGGCGCCACGTCGGCACGTCGAGCGCCCGCCGTGTGTCTCGCTGAGCTCCCCCGATCCTCGTGCACCAGGAAGGCCTCCCGTGACCGAGCTGCGCACGCACGAGGACCTCCCCGTCGGTGCGGCCCGCGGGGAGTGGGAGCTCCTGCTCGACGAGGATCCTGCGGCCAGCCTGTTCCAGGGGCCGCGCTACCTGTCGGTCTGGCACCGGGTCCTCGGACAGCGCAGCACCGCTCGGGTCCACACCGTCCACGACGATGACGGACGGCTGATCGGGGTCGTCCCCGAGGGCCACGAACGTGAAGGCTCGGCGACCGGGCCGGTCGAGGTCCGACGCTTCCTCGGCGGGACCCACGTGACCGACTACCTCGGACCGGTCGCGCGGCCCGAGGATCGCGCCGACGTCGCCGAGGCGTACATGGCGGCGCTGGCAGCCGACCGTGACTGGGACGACGCCGTGCTCGCGGGGCTCCCGGTCGACAGCGGGTGGGGCGATCTGCTGGCCCGAGCGGCCGCGGATCACGGCCTGAGCATCTTCGAGCGCGGCACCGAGGCGGTCTGTCCGCGCGTGGACCTGTCGGGCGGCTACGACCGCTACCTCAGCGGCCTGAAGGGCAAGCTCCGCCACGAGCTGACGCGCAAGGCCCGCAAGCTGGCTCGGGACGCCGGTGAGCTCGCCTTGATCGAGGTCTCCGCGGACGAGGTCCCCGAGCAGATGGAGCTCTTCCTCGAGATGGCCCGCGGCGCCGAACGCGAGAAGGCCGGGTTCTTCGCCCGGCCCGAGCTGCGCGGCTGGTTCCGCGAGCTGGCCTCCGAGTTCGGCCCCGACGGGACCCTCCGGCTGCACCGGTTGGACGTCGGTGGGATGCCCGGTGCGATGACGGTGTCGCTGGTCCACCGCGGCGAGTGGGGGGTCTACAACTCGGCCTTCGACGCGGCGCTCGGCGCGCTCGCGCCCGGGATGGTGCTCATCGGCGAGCTCATCGAGCGGGCCGCACGCGAAGGGTGCGTGGTCCTCGATCTGCTGCGAGGCGACGAGTCGTACAAGTACCAGTTCGGGGCCGAGGACCGGGCCGTCGAGCGCATCGTGCTGGTGCGGTCCCGGTGACCGGCTCATCCGCGTCGACGCGCGCTCTCGCACCTCGCCCCGTGGTCCGGCACGGAGGTGACGGCGCTGGTCGCGTCCGTCCGCGGGTCCGCCGTGTCGCGATCCTGTCGATCCACACCTCGCCCCTCGACCAGCCCGGCCAGGGCGACGGCGGCGGCCTCAACGTCTCGGTCGCGGAGGCAGCGCGTCGGGCCGCGGACCGTGGCGTCGCGGTCGACGTGTTCACGCGCGCGACCGACCCGTCGTTGCCACCGACCGTCGTGCTGCACCGGGCTGCCGACGGGACCTGCGCTCGCGTCCACCACCTCGTCGCTGGCCCGGTCGCACCGGTCGCCAAGCACGAGGTCGCGAACCTGCTCTGCGGCGTCCTGCTCGCGCTCGAACGCCACCCTGAGGTGGTGGCGCGGATCACCCGGGGCGAGCGGCCGTTCGACCTCGTCCACGCCCACTACTGGCTGTCGGGGTGGGTCGGCAAGCGGATCGCGGCCCGGTGGCAGGTCCCGCTGGTGCAGACCTTCCACACCCTCGGGGTGCTGAAGAACGCCCACCTCGCGCCGGGGGACACGCCCGAGCCGCCCCTTCGTCTGATCGCCGAGGCCGCCGTCGCCCGGTCCGCGGACCAGGTCACGGTGCTGACGTGTGGCGAGGCTGCGCTCCTGCACCGCACCTACGGCCTGTCCGGGGCACGACTGCAGGTCGTGCCCGCCGGCGTCGATCTGTCCCGCTTCCACCCCTCGACGTCGCCGCGGCCGGCCGACCGCCCGCCGACGCTGCTCTTCGTCGGTCGGCTCCAGCCGCTGAAGGGCCCCGACGTGGCCATCCGCACGCTCGCGGAGGTCCGACGGGTGGTGCCGGATGCGCGGCTCCGCATCATCGGCGGCACCTCCGGCAACGGTGCGGGGGTCACGGGCCCCGACCAGCTCCACCATCTCGCCGCCGCGCTCGACGTCGACGACGCGGTGTCCATCGAGCCAGCGGTGTCGCAGGACGAACTGGCCGAGGCGTACCGCGCCTGCGATGTCCTGGTCGCCCCCTCCCGCAGCGAGACCTTCGGGCTCGTCGCGCTCGAGGCGCAGGCGTCCGGGTTGCCGGTCGTCGCCGCCGACGTCCCCGGCCTGCAGGCGGTCGTCGGTGACGGCGGGGTGCTCGTGTCCGGACACGATCCGGCGGATCACGCGGCGGCTGTCGTGCCACTGCTGACGGATCACGAACACGCCCGGAAGGTCGGCGCAGCCGGGGTCCGTGCTGCGGCATCGGCGACCTGGGACCGATCGGTCGACCGGCTGCTCACCGTCTACGACGAGGTGCTCGACCGCGCGGCCACGGTGGCACGGACCGGGTCGGTCGAGGACGAGGACGGGGTCGCGGTCTAGCGTCGCGCACCACCCGATCCGGACGAGAGGCTCCCGTGCACGATCCCGCGACCTTGCTGGCCGACCTCCGACGTCTCGCTGGCGACCTGCGCTGGTCCTGGGACCACGCGACCGAGGAGCTGTTCACCGAGCTGGATGCCACCGGCTACCTGGCGGCGGGCCGTGACCCGGTCCGGATGCTGGCCGGGCTCGACGAGCGCCGGCTGGCCGCGGGGGCTGCGCACCCGACCTACCCGGGGCGGGTCGCTGCCGCGGTCGCCGACCTCGAGGCCTACCTCGCCGACACCGACACCTGGTACGCCCACAGCGGCGACGACCCGGATCGGGTGGTGGCCTACCTGTCGGCGGAGTTCGCGCTCGCGGACTGCCTGCGGATCTTCTCCGGCGGCCTCGGTGCCCTCGCCGGTGACCACCTGCGATCGGCGTCCGACCTCGGTGTCCCGCTCGTCGCCGTGGGGCTCGCCTACCACGACGGCTACTTCCGCCAGCACCTCGATGCGTCCGGCTGGCAACAGGACTCGCCGGCGACCAACGACCTGCCATCGATGCCGGTCCGACCGGTGGTGCAGGGCGACGATCGGCTCCAGGTCGCGGTCGAGCTCGGCGATGGCACGCTGCAGGTCCAGGCGTGGGAGGTGCGCGTCGGTCGCGTGCGCTTGTTCCTGCTCGACACCGACGTCGACGGGAACACCCACGCCCACCGCGCCATCACGGGTCAGCTCTACGGAGGTGACGCGGACACCCGGCTGCGACAGGAGCTGGTGCTCGGGGTGGGCAGCGTCCGGCTGCTCGCCGCGCTCGGGATCGAACCCCGCGTCTACCACCTCAACGAGGGGCACGCGGCGTTCGCTGCGCTCGAACGTCTCCGCGGGCACCTCGCTGACGGTGCGGACCTCGACGCCGCGGTGCAGCAGGTCCGGTCCGAGCTGGTGTTCACCACCCACACGCCCGTCGCGGCGGGGCACGACGTGTTCGACCGCGGCGCCGCCGCCTGGCACCTGACCCCGCTCGCCGAACGTGCGGGTGTGTCGTTCGAGGACCTGTTCCCGCTCGCGGCCGACGCGGACGGGGGGTGGTCGCAGACCGTCCTCGCGGTGCGGACCTCCCGCAACACCAACGGCGTCGCCCGGCTCCACGGTGAGGTCTCGCGACGGATGCTCGCACCGGTCTGGGGCGACCGAGCTCCGGAGGAGGTCCCCGTCGGTCACGTCACCAACGGTGTGCACCCCGGCCGCTGGGTCGGACCGGACCTCGCGCGGCTGTACGACTGGCACCTCGGGGATCGTTGGCGGACGACGACCGACCCCGCCGCCTGGCGGGCCATCTACGAGGTGGCGCCCGACGAGCTGTGGCGCGCCCACACCGCGGCGCGTCACCGCCTGATCGCCGCGGCGCGTGAGCGGTTGGCGGGGCAGGCACGCCGCACCGGGGTCGGCCCCGACGGCCGGGGGCTCGATCCTGATGCGCTCACGATCGGGTTCGCTCGTCGCTTCGCGACCTACAAGCGCGCGACGCTCCTGGCCACCGACGTCGATCGGCTCGCCGCCATCGTCGCCGACGAGGACCGTCCCGTGCAGCTGCTGCTGGCCGGGAAGGCGCACCCCCGAGACGAGGCGGGCAAGCACCTCATCCAGCAGCTGGTCGGGTTGTCCCGCGACCCCCGGTTCCGCGGTCGGATCGCCTTCCTCGCGGGCTACGACCTCGATCTGGCCTCCTTGTTGGTCGCCGGGGCCGACGTGTGGCTCAACACCCCCCGCCGGCCGCTCGAGGCGTCCGGGACGTCGGGGATGAAGGCCGCCGCGAACGGGGTGCTGAACGCCTCGATCCTCGACGGGTGGTGGGACGAGGCGGTCACGGACCTCGCCCCCTCGGCCCGCGAGGGCTTCGGGTGGGTCATCGGCGACCGCGACGAGTCCGAGGACCTCGACGCCCGCTCGGCCGCCGACGCGGCATCGCTGTACGCGGTGCTCGAGGACGCCGTGGTCCCGACCTTCCACGATCGCGGCGAGGGTGGCGTGCCGGCACGCTGGACCACGATGATGCAGGACGCCATCGCGCTGCTGGCGCCGGCGTACTCCACCCACCGGATGGTCGTGGACTACGTGACGCGGGTCTACCGCGGCGATCCCGTGCCAGCCGGGGCCGGCTCGACCGTGCCGCGTCCGACGCCTCGCGTCGGACCGACGAGATGAGGAGCGAGCGGTGACCGACGGCGATCTGCGCGACCGGGCCAGGACAGCCCTCCTGGCAGTGCTCGAGGACAACGACCTCGAGGCGGTGCCGGTGGGCGACGACCGCTGGCTGACACAGCTGGCCGGGGAGTGGAAGCGCACGATCCCGCTGCTGCTGCACATCGACGAGCGGTCGCTCAAGCTCACCTCGCTGCTCGCGGGCGTGCCCGACGAGGGCCACGTCGACGTCTACCGCATCCTGCTGTCGCGCAACCAACGTCCCCTCCCGGTCCACTTCGGGCTCGATGACGAGGGCGACCTCATCCTGACCGGTGCCGTGCCGCTCGAGGTGGTCGACGCGACCCGCCTCGACGAGCTGCTCGGCCTGGTGCTCACGCTGTCGGACGAGACCTTCAACGCGGTCCTCCGGGCGGGGTTCTCCGACTACATCGCCACCGAGCAGGCGTGGCGATCCAAGGTGGGTCTGCCTCCGAACCCCGTCTCCGGATCCGGTTGACCGCGCCACCCCCCGTGCGCCCACCTCGGGTGAGCAGCACCCGGTCGCCGCGGCGTGAGCCGCGGTGGGGCTACCGTCGCGAGCGTTGCGACAGGGAGGGACGGGCGTGGACGGGACGCTGGCGATCATCGGCACGGGACAGCTCGGTGGCGCGCTCCTGCGCGGACTGACGCGGTCGGGCACGGTCCCGGCCGATCGCATCGTGGCGACCGACCCCCGGGTCGACGCGCTCGAGCGCTTGGCCGCCGAGCACGGGGTCCGGACCGACACCGACAACCGGGCCGCCGTGGCCGAGGCCGACGTCGTCGTGCTGGCGGTCAAGCCGCAGGTCATGGCCGCGGTGCTGCCCGACCTGGCCGACCTGCGTCCGGGGGCGGTGGTCATCAGCCTCGCGGCCGGGGTGAAGCTCGCGACCCTCGAGTCCGGTCTGCCCGATGGCGCGGCCGTCGTGCGGGTCATGAGCAACACACCGGTGCAGGTCGATCGCGCCATGTCCGTCATCGCCGCGGGTCGCCACGCCTCCGAGGAGCACCTGCGCACCACCGAGGACCTGCTCCGGCCCGTCGGTGCCGTGCTCCGGCTCGACGAGCACCACCTCGACGCGGTCACGGCCCTGTCCGGATCCGGGCCCGCCTACGTGTTCCTGCTCGCCGAGGCCATGATCGACGCGGGGGTGCTGCTCGGTCTCCCGCGGGAGGTCGCCGTGCAGCTGACGACCCAGACGTTGCTCGGGGCGTCGACCCTCCTCGACGCCTCCGACGAACCGGCCGCTGGCCTCCGTGCCGCGGTCACCTCCCCCGGTGGCACCACCGCCGCCGCGCTCCAGGTGTTCGAGCAGCGGGGGCTGCGCGCCGCGGTGCTCGACGCGCTCGGCGCCGCGGCCGCCCGTAGCCGCGAACTCGGCTGACCGCCGTGTCCGCCCGCTGGCTGGTCCCGCTCCTGGTGGCATCGTTGCTGGCGGGATCGTGCACGGGCGAGGATGGCCTCACCGTCGAGACCGCGGAGGTCAGTTCCGGTGAGGTCGTCCAGACCGTCGCCTCCGTCGCCACGCTGGAGCCCGCGGCACGCGTCGCCGTCACCGCCCCGATCGGTGGCGAGATCGCGCGTCTGCTGGTCGAGGACGGGCAGCAGGTCGCGGCCGGCGATCCGATCGCCGAGCTCACCTCCGAGAGCGTCGAGCTCCAGATCGCCCAGGCCGAGAGCGCGGTCCGCTCCGCCGACGCGCTGGCCGGGGCCGCCGGGTCGGCCGGGTTCGATCTGTCACCGCTGCTCGGCGCGGTCCGGAGCCAGCTCGAGGCGACCCTCCCGCCCGTGCTCGATGCCCTGACCGAGCAGGCCCGAGCGATCGAGGACGACGACCTGCGTGCGGCCGCCATCGACCGGGTCGTCGAGGCCCGTGCGTCGTACGCCGAAGCCCGGGACGGTTTGGTCGCCTCCGAACGCGAGGCGGCGGGGCAGGCGCAGCAGGCGTCGGCCGCCCAGCGTGCGGCTGCCGCGGCGCAGCGCGATCAGGCGGAGCTCGCCCTCGAGGCCGCTCGCGGTCGGGGCGACGAGCTCATCATCAGCGCACCTGCCTCGGGCGTGATCGAGCTCGGCCGTGCCGATGGCGGCGGGTCGACAGCCGGTCTCGGGGGGTTGACCGACCAGCTCGGTGGGTCGGGGGCGGGTGGGATCGGCGACATCGAGGGCCTCCTCGGCGGCGGCACGGCTGCCGCCTCGACCTCGGCCGGCCCCGTGGCCGCCGGCGTCACGGTCGGTCCGGGACGGACGGTGGCGACCATCTACGACCTGTCGGCGTTCACGGCGCGCGTCGAGGTCGACGAGATCGACGTCGTCGAGGTCGAACCCGGGCAGGACGTCACCGTCCTCGTGGACGCGTTCCCGGAGGCCGAGCTGCGCGGGGTCGTGGCCCACGTCGCCATCGCCCCCGTGGTCGCGCCCACGGGAGGTGCCAGCTTCCCCGTCACGGTGCGGCTCACCCGCGTGCCTCCCGACGTGCGCCTGCGGGTCGGGCTGACCGCCAGCGCCGAGATCGAACTCCGACGGGTCGAGTCCGACGCGACCGTGCCGACCGCGGCGCTCCTGCGCCGTGGTGGTCAGGAGGTCGTGTTCGTCGTCGAGGGCGGTGTGGCCCGTGAGGTCGCGGTGACCGTGGTCGCGATCGGTGACCAGGATGCGGCCGTCGAGGGGCAGCTCGCTCCCGGGGATCGGGTCGTCACCACCGGTGTCGACGCGGTCGAGGACGGGCAGAGGCTCGAGGGGTGAGCGATCCACCCGATGCCGGTGGTGACGTCCCGGTCCTCCTCGAGGCTCGCGACGTCGTCCGCACCTACCGGCTCGGCAGCCGACGTGGCGAGGATCCCGTCGAGGTGCACGCGCTCCGAGGGGTCAGCTTCGAGGTCGATCGGGGGGACTACGTCGCCATCGTCGGCTCGTCGGGTTCGGGCAAGTCGACGCTCCTCAACCTCCTCGGCGCCCTCGACCGTCCGACCACCGGGGTGGTCCGCTACGACGGGCAGGACGTGCGCAGCATGGACGATCGCGAGCTGGCGGCCCTGCGCAACGGGTCGATCGGTTTCGTGTTCCAGTCGTTCCACCTGCTGCCGCGGTTGACGGCGCTCGACAACGTCCAGCTGCCGCTGGTCTACCGCGCCAGCACCGTCAAGGAGCGGCGAGTCCGCGCCCTGGACGCCCTCGGGTCCGTCGGGCTGGCCGATCGGGTCGACCACCGGCCGACCGAGCTGTCCGGCGGTCAGCAGCAGCGGGTCGCCATCGCCCGCGCCCTCGTCACCGAACCCCCGCTGCTGCTCGCCGACGAGCCCACCGGCAACCTCGACACCACGACCGGTGGCGAGGTGATGGCGCTGCTCGAACGCTTCCACCGCGAACGCGGGATGGCCGTCGTGGTCATCACCCACGAGCCCGATATCGCCGCACGCGCGGACCGCCGGATCGAGCTACGGGACGGGCTGGTGCTCTCGGACACCCGACGCGACGTTGGTGGTGGTCGGTGAGCCTGCGCGAGGCGTTCCGTGTGGCGATGCAGGCGCTCGTCGCCAACCGGCTGCGGTCGGCCCTGACCACGCTCGGGGTGGTCATCGGGGTGCTGTCGGTCGTCCTGCTGGTCGCCATCGGTCAGGGCGCTCGTGAGGAGATCACCGGCGCGATCGAGGGCCTCGGGTCGAACCTGCTGTTCGTGCTGCCGGGGGACGGGGACTTCGGCTCCGCGCCGGCCCGGGCCCGGTTCGTGGCCGAGGACGTCGACGACCTCGAGGCCGCGCTGCCCGCGGGGGAGGGGCGCCGCGCCGCCGGGTACGTGGTCGGCGGCGAGCAGATCTCCGCCGACGGCGCCCGGATCACCACCAGCGTCTACGGCATCACGGCCGGCTACGGCGAGGTGGTCGACCGCGAGGTCGCGCGCGGGCAGGCGTTCACCGCGTCGGACGTCCTCACGGCCCGCCGCGTCGCCCTGATCGGGGCGACCACGGCGCAGGTGCTGTTCGCCGGCAGCGACCCGATCGGCCGCAACCTCACCGTCGGCGGCATCCGGTTCCGCGTCCAGGGGGTGCTCGCCGAGGTCGGCGGCACCCCGTTCGGCCCGGATCGTGACGACGAGGTGCTGGTGCCGCTCGGCGCCGGTCAGCGGTTGTTCGGGGTCTCGACGCTGGATGCGATCTTCGTCCGCGCCACGGACACCACCACCGTCGAAGCGGACCGGACGATCATCGAGCGGGTCCTCGGGCAACGCCTGGCCGAGGACGAGTTCACCGTCCTGAGCCAGGACGAGATCATCGGGGTCGTCGGTGACATCCTGCAGATCCTCACCCTCGTGCTGGCCGCCATCGCCGGCATCTCGCTGCTGGTCGGCGGGGTCGGGGTGTCCAACATCATGCTGGTCTCGGTGACCGAGAGGACGCGAGAGATCGGGCTGCGCAAGGCCCTCGGCGCGCGGACGCGGGACATCACGCGCCAGTTCCTGCTCGAGGCGATCGTGTTGACCGGGCTCGGCGGTGTCGTCGGTCTGCTGCTCGGCATCGCGCTGGCACGCCTGGCCGAGGCGGTCAGCCCGCTCACCGCCGTCGTCACCTGGTGGTCGGTCGCGCTCGCGCTCAGCGTCTCGGTCGGTGTCGGTCTGCTCTTCGGCGTCCTGCCGGCCCGTCGCGCGGGCCAGCTCGACCCCGTCGAGGCGCTCCGGCGCGACTGATCCCGAGGCCGAGGCCGATCCGACGCCGCGACCGATCCGACGCCGGGTCGCCACGCACCACCGCCCCGCGAACCGGGGAGGGTGGCGGGGGAGTGGTGTGCGGCGGGTGGTACCGCCCGGACCTCGCGGGAGCTCGCGGCTGGTGGTGGGAGGGTCAGAACGGCAGGGAGGCGGGCTGCCGGACACCGGTCGAGCGAGGATCGGGTAAGGAGGCGGGATCGCCGCGTGACGCGGGTCCGTCGCGCGGGATGGGACCGTCCCGGGAGGCGGGACCGTCGCGTGGGGTGGTGCCGGGGCGGGTCGCGGGCCGGTCGGGGCATCGAGGAGGCAGCTGTCGATCGTGGCGCGGCAGGGTGGCCCAGGTCCGGCCACGACGTCGGATCGTGTACGTCCCGTCGCCGTGGAGGGTCTGGGACCAGCCGCGCCGGTGGACGGTCGTGTGGTGGCGTCGACACAGGGCGGCGAGGTTGCCAACCGCGTGGTCGTCGCCGGCGGCGCGTGGTTGCACGTGGTGGACGTCGCACCAGCTGATCGGTGCGGTGCAGCCGGGGAACCGGCAACCGCCGTCGCGGGCCATCACGGCTCGGCGGGTCGCGGCGGTCACCTCGGGGGCGTAACGCTGGGCGGCGAGCAGGTCGGTCCCATCGCGGATGACGACGTCGAGGGCAGCGTCGCACGCGAGGCGGTCCAGCGCCCGCCGCATCAGCCGAGGCGGACGGCCTCGCACCCCAGCCGTGATCGTGCCGGCGCAGGTGTCGGTGAGCCGATCGAGATCGACCAGCACCCCGAAGCGCACCGGCGCCGACCCACCGCTGCGGCCATCGCCGGGCCGGCGGACGCAGAGGCGGATCAGCGCAGCGGCCAACTGCTGGGCCCGTGACGGTGCCGGTTCGGTCGGGCCGTCCTGGTCGCCGGGGCAGGGCGCCGCACGGGGAGCGTCCGCTTCGGCGGTGAGCGCGCCGGTGAGGGTCGCGAACGACTCCGGTCCGAACTCGCCGTAGGCGGAGCCGGATCCGTCGAGGCGTCCTTGGAGGGCGAGGAACTCCGACTCGATCCGCTGGTCAGCCCGGTCCTCGATCTCCCGCAACGGTGAGAACTCGGCGACCGCGTCGTCCAGCGCCCACAGCCGCGCTTCGGGGTCCATCGCCGCCAGCCGCCCGGTGTGCTCGCCGAGGTAGACGTCCAGCGCGGTGCGGGCCGCAGCGTCCAACCGGCGGACCCCGGACACCAGCGCCCGGACGTGGCCCCAGGACAGCACCCCGGAGGCGAACAGTCCGGCGGTGGCAGGCATCGTGGCGAGCACGTCGCCAGCGGTCAGGACCATCGACACGTCGCAGCGGGCTGCGCCGGTGTGCAGCTGCAGCGCGCCGTCGACCGTCATCCCTTCCTCTGCAGCTGCGCGGCGGCCGTCGATCCGTCCGGCCAGCGCGACCGCTCGCGCGATCGCCCGATCCGCCTCGAGCAGTGCGGTGGTCACCGCCGCCAGCTCGGCGTCCGGGGGCAACGACGGGCCGTTCGTCGCCGGGGCCCCGGGCTCGGTCGGCAGATCGCCCACGAACGGGGGATCGGGCACGGGATCGGGAGGGCTGCTCATGCCGGACAGTGTGCCGGAGAGCTGTGACGTGGCCGCGACCGGCGGGGACCAGGCTGTGGACGACGTCGCGACGTCGCGGAAGCTGCGGTGAGGCACGCGATGTGGCACCATCTGATGCTCGTCGATGTGGTACTCGAAGCCAGGAGGGTCGGATGCGGACGACGATCGCGCTCGACGATGAGTTGCTCGCGGAAGCTCAGCGCCTGACCGGAACCCGGGAGCGGACCGTGCTCATCCGCGAGGCTTTGGGGGCCCTCATCGAGCGCGAGAGCGCGCGACGTCTCGCGCGGCTCGGCGGGAGCGAGCCTGACCTCGAAGCGATCCCGCGGCGCCGTCCCGGCCCACCGTGATCCTCGTCGACACCTCGGTGTGGATCGGTCACCTCCGTGCCGGACGCGAGACGCTGGCGTGGATGCTCGATCAGGGCACCGTCCTCGGGCACCCGTGGGTGGCCGGTGAGCTCGCTCTCGGTCACCTCGACCCGGCTCACCGCGGGTGCGCGTCTGTGGACCGATGACCGCCGCCTCGCCGCCGTCGCCGACCAGCTCGGCTGCCGTGCGGTCGTGGCCGATGCCGCCGGCGATCGCTGATCCTGGTACCGGGGAACGACGCGGGTAGGTCCGTCGGCCGCTGGTTACCCTCCCGCTCCGCGTGACGGGAGCAGCAGGTGGCAGGACAGGGACCGGGATCGGTGGGCCGCGTCGCGCTCGTCTGGGACGACCAGCTCGCCGCCTACGACCTCGGCCCCGGCCACCCCCTCGCCCCGGTCCGCGTCGAGCTCACCGTCGATCTGATCCGCCGGACCGGGCTGGTCGGTGGTGCCAGCGCTGACGGCTCGATCGTCACCGAGGTGCTCCCCGGCGCCTACGACGAGGCGGAGCTGCTGCGCCTGCACCGGCCCGACTTCATCGAGGCCGTCCGGCGCTGCTCGGCGGACCCGGACGCCGTCGTCGACCCCGGGTTCGGGATGGGCGCCGGCGACACGCCCGCGTTCCGGGGCATGCACGCGGCGTCCATGCAGGTCTGTGCGGCCACCAAGGAGGCCGCCCGCCTGGTCTGGGAGGGCGAGGCGGACCACGCGTTCAACCCGGCCGGCGGGCTGCACCACGCCATGCCGGACCGTGCCGGGGGGTTCTGCGTCTACAACGACCCCGCGGTCGCCATCGACTGGCTGCTCGAGCACGGCGCCGAGCGGGTCTGTTACGTCGATGTCGACGTCCACCACGGTGACGGCGTCGAGGTGATGTTCCGCGACGACCCGCGCGTGCTCACCATCTCGCTGCACGAGTCGGGCCGGTACCTGTTCCCCGGCACGGGCGCGCTCGACGATCTCGGCGGCCCCGGCGCCATCGGCAGCGTCGCCAACCTCCCGCTGCACCCGGGGACCACGGGGAACATCTGGCTCGCGGCGTTCGACGAGGTCGTGGAGCCGCTGATCCGGGCCTTCGATGCCGACGTGCTCGTGACCCAGCTCGGGTGTGACACCCACGCCACCGACCCGCTGGCGCACCTGTCACTGACGGTGGACGACATGGCCGCCACCTACGCCCGCCTCCACCGCCTCGCCCACGAGGTCCACGGCGGACGTTGGATCGCGACCGGCGGTGGGGGGTACCAGCTGGCGACCGTGGTCCCGCGGGCGTGGACGCTCGCCTTCGCCGAGATGACCGGCCGCTCCCTGCCGGTCGAGACGCCGATGGGGTGGCGCGAACGGGTCGTCGAGCTCACCTCGACGCGTGCGCCGACCTCCTTCACCGACGACCCGGTGCGGCTCTCCGAGCCGCTGCTCGACGGGGCGCGCCGGGCCGCCCAGGAGTCCGTCGCGGGCTGGCGCGAGCTCATCCTGCCCCGGCACGGCGTGCGGTGAGCAGCGTCGCCGGTGCGCGAGCCGCCGCTCGGTGGGGCGTGCGTGGCAGGCGTGGCTGCTGAGGCGGGTCGTAGGTCCCGTTCGGTGTTGGTGCCCGTTGCGCCCGGTGTCCGCGGTCGGGGCGGCGTACCGTTGACGTACCGCGCGGTACCGGCGGCCCGTCGACGGGTCGTCGATCGCTCGGATCGGACCGAGGACCGCCCGTGAGCGTGACCCTGCTGACCGCCGCTGAGGTGGCCGACGAGCTGCGCGTCTCGACGATGACCATCTACCGGCTCATCCGCCGCGGGGAGCTGCCGGCGGTCCGTGTCGGACGCAACTACCGGGTGGCTCGGGACCAGCTCGAGGCCTACCTCGCCGAGCAGCAGGTCGACCCGGCCGACCTCGACCTGGCCGATCTCGAGGACGGACAGCTCGGGTAGGTGGCCCGTCGCACCGCCCCGGTGTCCACGGGGGCGGGGCGGTCTGGTTCACTCGGGCCGGTGCACCGCCAGCCGTTCGTCGTCCGAGGGGAGCCGTCGACGTGCCCGATGGCCGCCGCGTCCTGATCACCGGCATCGCCGGACAGCTCGCTGGACTCGTCGCGCGCGCGCTCGAGGAACGCGACGACGTCCTCGAGATCATCGGCGTCGACATCCGCGAGCCGTCGCACGAGCTCGAACGCACCGAGTTCGTCCGGGCCGACATCCGCAACCCCCTCGTCGCGCGGATCATCACCGCCTCCGACGTCGACACCGTCCTGCACATGGCGACGACCGCCAAGCCGTCGGCCGCCGGTGGGCGGGCGCGGATGAAAGAGCTCAACGTCATCGGGGCCATGCAGCTGCTCGCGGCGTGCCAGAAGGCGCCATCGCTGCGTCGTTTCGTGCTCAAGTCGACCACCGCCGTGTACGGCGCCGCCTACGACGACCCGGCCCTCTTCCGCGAGGACGCCCACCTGCGTCACGCGCCGTCGCACGGGTTCGCCAAGGACGCCGTCGAGATCGAGGGCTACGTCCGAGCCTTCAGCCGCCGGCGTCCCGACGTCGACCTGACCGTGCTGCGGTTCGCCAACTTCCTGGGCGGCCGGGTCCAGGGCGCCTTCGACGCGATGTTCTCCCTCCCGGTGGTGCCGACGGTGATGGGCTTCGACCCCCGTCTGCAGTTCGTCCACGAGGAGGACGGCGTCGAGGTGTTCGTGCGGGCCGTCACCGGTTCGCACCCCGGCACCTTCAACGTCGCCGGGCCGGGGATGCTCTACCTGTCGCAGTGCGCCCGGCTCGCGGGGCGGCCGACGGCGCCGGTCCCGGGCCCGCTCGTCTCCGCCGTCGCGGGCGCCTTCCGACGCGGCCGCCGGGCCGACGTCGCCAGCGACCAGCTGCAGTTCCTGCGCTACGGCCGGGGCGTGGACATCACCCGTCTGGTCGAGGAGTTCGGCTACACCCCGAAGTGGTCGACCAGCGAAGCGTTCGAGGACTACCTCGGCCGCCGCCGCATCACGGGGCTGATCGACCGTGACGAGGTGATCCGGTGGGAACGGGAGCTGTACGACTTCATCCAGCGCAAGGGCCAGGAGCGCTTCCTGGCCACGCGCGAGAGGCGATGACCGGTGGCTGAGAACGCGACGGCCCGCGAAGCCGAGGTCATCTCGATGGACCAGGAACGTGCTGCCCGGCGCAGCACGGCCGACGGTCGCCCCCGCTGTGCTGCGTTGACCGCGGAGGGCCGGCCGTGCCGGAACTACGCCGTCACCGAGGGCCGGTGCCGGGTCCACGCGGTCGGCAGCCGGCCGCACCCCTCCGAACGCGAACCCGCCACCGATCGCGAGGGCGATGCCGCTCGCGCCCGCGTGGACGCCGAGGTCGCACGGCGCGGGTGGGCGCCCGCGGTGGACGCGCTCGAAGCGCTCCGTGACGTGTCGGGCGACCGCTTCCTCGACCACGTCCGTGACGCGGCGGGCTTCCTGCGTCGCCGCCTGACCGGCGACTACAGCATCGACGACTACGGCTTCGACCGGGACCTCACCGAATCGATCCTGATGCCGCTGCTCCGCCCGCTGCACCGCCACTACTGGCGCGTCAGCAGCCACGGCGTCGAGCACCTCCCGACCGAGGGTGGCGGTCTGGTGGTCGCCAACCACGCGGGCACGCTCCCGGTCGACGCGATGATCGCGCGGCTCGACATCCTCGAGCACACCGGCCGTCACGCTCGCGAGCTCGCCGCCGACCTGGTCTTCAAGACCCCCTACGTCGCCGCGCTCGGACGCAAGACCGGCGCGACGCTGGCCTCCGGTGACGACGCCGACCGATTGCTGTCCTCCGGTGAGCTCGTCGCGGTGTGGCCCGAGGGGTTCAAGGGCATCGGCAAGCCGTGGAAGGACCGCTACAAGCTGCAGCGGTTCGGGCGCGGTGGGTTCGTGGCGACCGCGCTCCGGGCCCAGGTCCCGATCATCCCGACCGCCATCGTGGGGTCCGAGGAGATCTACCCGATGATCTACGACCTGCGGGTCGTGGCACGCCTGCTCGGCCTGCCCTACTTCCCCGTGGTCCCGCAGATGTTCGCCCTCCCGATCCTCGGACCGCTGGCGCTGCTGCCGCTGCCGAGCAAGTGGATCATCGAGTACGGCGCCCCGATCGACACCAGCGAGTACGGCCCGGACGCCGCGGACGACCCGATGGCGGTCTTCGACCTGACCGACCGGGTCCGCGACACCATCCAGCAGATGCTGCTGCGCAACCTCATGGGACGGCGCTCGGTCTTCCTCTGATCCGACACCGACGCCCTCCGCCTCACCGGGCGGCCGGTCGCGCCGCGCGTCGAAGTGACTGCGGATACGCGGGAGGGGGGGGGCCCGAAGGCCCGCCCCTCACCGTTGGTGCGGTGGGTCAGCCGTTGCGACGACGCAGCCCGGCGGCGGCACCGAGGGCGGCGAGCCCGAACAGGGCCGCAGCACCAGCACCCGTGCGGGGCAGGTTGGCCGGCACGGGCGTCGTGGGACCGGACGGCGTCACGGGCTCCTGCGGCGGGGCCGGAGGCGTGATGCCTGCGGGCACGGCGTTGACGCCGACCTCGGTGGCGCCGCCGACCACGACGACCTCGATGTCGCCCAGCGGGGTCTCGTCGAGCTCGCTGAAGGCCAGCGTGCGCACGATCACGAACGGCGACGTGGAGGCCGAGGTGCCGGCCCCTTCGATATCACCGAGGTTGGCCTGGCCGCCACTGACAGCGATCGTGCTCAGTGCATCGGCGAGATCATCGATGCCGTCGAACACCGGGGTGAGCGCCCCGTCGAGGGTGTCGTCCTGCAGGATGCTGTCGACGATGCCGATGTCACCGATCGGTGTCCCGTCCAGGAGCAGCTGGAGGAGCTGCTGCTCGGTGTTGCAGGTCGCACCCGTGAGCGGCGTCGCGCTGGCGCTGCGCGTCGCAGTCGAGCCGTCGGAGGTCGCGGTGGAGGTGTGGACCTGGTCGGCGCACCCGACACCGAGCACGTTGAGCCCGGTCACCGTCGCCGTCGCCGTCGCCGTGATGGACTCGCCGTCCTGGGTGACCTCGGCGGTCGCGGTGGCGAGGTCGAGGTCGAGCAGCGGCACGTCGAGGTCCAGGGGGTTCTCGACCTGGAGGATCGGCGCATCCGTCGCGCAGTTGTCGGCGGTGAGGCCGAGCCCGTCGAGGACCGGGCACAGCAGCTGGTTGGTCTGGCTGAGCCCCTCGTTCAGCGGGTCGATGACCTGGTCGAGCCCTTCGCGGAACGCCCCCTCCGTGTCGCCCTGCGCGACCAGGTTGGCGAGCGAGATGTTGAGGCCGGTGAACTGCACGTTCGCGAACGCCCGCTCGTCGGTCTCTTCACAGTCCACGCCGACGAGCGTCAGGGTGAGGAACGGCGCGGCGCTGTCCGGTGGGATGGCGATGTTCGACTCGCCGCCCTGGCAGGCGCCCGGCTGTTCCGCCGCGTCGGAGGCGAGCAGCACGTTGGTGATGAACGCGCTGGCTTCGGAGGAGATCTCCTCCCCTGCAGCAGCACGTTCCAGGTTGGCCTGCACCGAACCGAGGTCGATGCGGATGCCCTGGGCGCTGCTGCCATCGACCGGCGAGGAGCCAGCGATGCCGAGGCCCTCGAGCACCGGCGCGAGACCGTCTGCAAGCTCGGTAGGCAGGCCGACGAACACGATCAGGCTGTCCGCGTCGGCGTAGCCCGAGAAGCCACCGATGCCCGTCTCCGGGATCTCGCTGCCGGGACCGCCGACGCTCGGCGCCTCGCCGGTGCCGTCGCCCTCTCCGCCGGCTCCGTCACCATCACCGTCGCCGTCGTCCCCACCGAGGGCGTCCTGGATGGCCTGCACGACGTCGTCGAGGGGCGTGCCGTCGGGGATCTGGTCGAGCAGCTCTTGGAGCTGTCCAGCGTCGAGCCCGTCGAGCAGTTCCTCCAACGCGCTCGGGTCGAGCCCCTCGAGGTCCTCGAGGCTCTGTGCGGCAGCCGGGGCAGCGCTCATCATGATGAGCGCGCTCGCTGCCAGCGTCGCGGTCGCGGTACGCCATGCGCGGGTTCTGTTCATCCCCCGGTGCCTCCTGGTTGGGATCTGCTTCGTCCATCGAGGACGCGCGTCCGGACGGACGGGTCCCAAGTCGAGTTCCGATTCCTACAACGACGAACGGCCACGACCGGCACGGTGTCGCGCGGAGTTGCTCGGCCACGAGCGTCGACCGCACGTGGTGTTCCGATGCACGACCAGCCCGCTCGACCGCGCGGATGGGACCGCACACCCCTCTCCGACGGCCCGCGATGTTGGCCGGCCGCCGGTGAAGCTTCAGTTCCCGCCGGCGCCGCCGAGGAGGCCGCCGCCACCGTCGTCGTCGTCGCCGAGCAGACCTGTGGCGCCATCGAGCAGTCCGTCGACCACCTCGCCGGTGCCGTCGAGGACCTCGTCGACGGCACCGGTGGTGTCCTCGACGAGATCGCCGGTGCCCTCGAGCACGCCGCCGACGGTCTCGTCGATGACGCGGCCGAGGTCGTCGAGCGGACCGGGCAGACGGGGCACGACGGTGCGCAGGTCCGCACCGTCATCGCGACGACCGACGTTTGGCCCCGGCAGCGACGGAGCCGTGGTGGCGCCGTCGGTCACCGTCGAGCCGTCGGGGGCCGGAGCGGGATCGGTGTCGCCCGCTTCGTTGTCGCCGACCGGGACGGCGGGGGCGGCGGGGAGGGGAGCGGAACGCAGGAGATCGGCCAGTGCGCCGTTCCCACCGACGAACGCCGCTGCGGCGTCGGTACTGAAGGCCCCCAGCAGGTCGGCGCGGATCGCCCGCAGCACGGCCAGGGAGTCCTCGGCGTGCGGGCGCACCGTCACCGGGAGCCGGTCGAAGACGTCGGCCAGTCCGCGGGCCTGCTGCTCGGTGAACGCGGCCACCTCGTCGAGCCCCCCCGGGTCACCGGAGCGCTCGGCGACGCGCATCAGCGCCTCGGCACCCGCCCGTGAGCGAGCGTCCATCCGTGCCAGGGTCTCGATGATCGCTTCGTCGCGGACGTCCCCGCGGTCGACGGACCCGGTGACCTCCTCGAGGCGTTCGGTCGCCAGCGAGAGCTCGAGTCGGCCCTGCTCGGCGAGGTCCCCCGCAACGGCGACGCGGACCGACTCGGTGGCCTGCTTGATGCCGTAGAGCGCGTCCCCGGGCAGCGCCTGCTGGGCGGCGACGGCCATGCCGCTGGCGCCGACGAGCACCGAGGCGACACCGGTGGCCACCACGACCCGGCGGCGTGTGCGACGGGCGTCGACGGCTCCCGCGGCGGCGGCGTGCGCTTCGGTGTGGATCTCGGCGAGGATCCGGGTGCGGATGCGGTCACGCGCCTCGGCCTCGAGGACCGGGATCGTGAGCTCGGTCGTCACGGTGCTGGCGAGGGTCGCCAGCTGCCGGACGTCTCGTGGGGCCTCGGTCGCATCGAGGCGCCCCTCGAGGACCTGGGCGAGCTGATCGGCTCGCTCGCGGCGGTTGCTCAGGGTCACCACCTCGGGTTCTCCCTCGGGCCTTGCCCACTCGTCCGGGCATCCATCGGTGCCCGGGCCGACCCCAGCCGAGTCGACGTCGACGTCAACGACCAGGTGGACGCGGAGGTACGGCGCGTGGCCCGGAGCGTCCGTTGGTCGCACAGTGGCATGCGCTTCACGACAGCACCACCAGGATCGACAGCAGACCGGTGAGACCGGTCGCCGCGAACTTCGACAGCTCAGGGTGGTCCTTGACGGCCCCGGCGAGCGCCTTCAGCGCCCGGTACTGGAGCGCCTTGGTCGCGCCCGTCGACCGCTCCATGACCGCGGCGGTCTCGGTCACCGACAGGTCGTGCACGAAGCGCAGCTCGATGACCTCGCGGTGCTCGTCCTTCAGACCCTCGAGCGCGGTCCCGAGCGCGCGGGCGAGGTCGCGGGCGATCGCGATCCGTTCGGGATCATCGGTGCTGGAGTGGAGCGGGGCGGGCTCGCGCACCTCGTCGGTGGTCCGCTCGAGCCGGAAGCGGGCTGACTTGAAGTGGTCGTGGACCCGGTTGCGAGCGATCGTGGTGATCCACGCGCCGAGGTCGACCCCCTGCCACTCGAAGGTGGACAGGCGACGGAAGGCGCGCAGGAACACGTCGCCCACCAGGTCCTCGGCGAGCTGACGGTGACCGACGCGGCGGTAGACGTAGGCGAAGATCTGGTCGACGTACCGGTCGTAGAGGTCCGCGAACGCCTGTGCGTCGCCGGTCCGTGCCCGCTCGACGAGCTCGACGACCTCGGGATCGATCGCCGAGGTCGCGTCGACCGTGGGGACCGCCGTCGCGGTGGCGTCGACGTTCACAGCGCCACCGATCGGCTCAGCTGCACCGCCGCTGCGGCGACGATGGTCGCCAGCAGCAGCACGAGCGCGATGGAGGTTCCCGAGCGCACGAGACCTCCCACGTCCGGACGTCGGTCGGCGGCACGCCGTCGAGGACCCGACATACCGGTGAGGATGGTACGGCACGGCCACCCGGCCGTCGCCCGCCCGATACGGCCATCTGCGCCCCGGCCGAACGGACTAGTCCACCCCGTTCCACCCCGTTCCACCAGCGACCGCCGGCGTCTAACCGAGGAGCGGGGGCACCGTGGGTTGGTCCGCGTCGTCCTCGAGGGCGCTCGGTGCGACCTCGACCACGTCGGGCCGGCCGAGGACCTCCTCGGCCGAGGCGCCCCCGAGCAGCGCGAGGCACTTCTCGCGCTCCTGACGCAGGTAGCCCACCAGCGCCGCGCGATCGTCGAGGTACCGCCGGCAGTCGAGCTCGAGGGTGATCGAGATCTCGTCGACCGCGCCGGCGGCAGCGTCGGCCGCGACCAGGTGCAGGAACCTGGCGAGCGGCAACATGCCGTGACCGAGGGGTGCGTGGCTGTCGCGTCCACCGCCGCGGTTGTCCGACACGTGCAGGTGGACGGCGCGCTGGCGCAGCAGCTCGTAGGCGTGGCAGATGTCGGCCTCGGCCACCCCGAAGTGGGAGGTGTCGAGGACCACGTGATCGAACGGTTCGAGGTGCTCGGCCAACGTGTAGCGGTGGAAGCGGACGGGCCGGCCCACCACCGATACGGGGTACAGGTTCTCGACCCCGATGCGCGTCCCGACCGCCGCGGCGTCGGTGTTGCCCTCCTCGAGCAGGTAGCGGTGGAAGTCGCGCTGCCACCGGAACGGTGGGTGGACGATCATCACGTCGGCATCGAGCGCACCGGCGAGCTCGATCGAGCGCTGGGCCTTCTGGACCAGGTCGGTGCCGAAGACCCGCCGGGTCAGCAGCAGGAACGGTCCGTGCACCACCGGGACCGGGATGCCCTCCTGGGTGCTGGCGTGACGCACCCGTTCGGCGTCCTGGGTCGCCGGGTCCTGGGTGACCATCAGCTCGGCGCCGTCGTACCCGGCCTCGGCGATGACACCGAGCGCCCAGTCGAGGGGTCGGGCGAACAGCGGTCCGGTGGAGGCGAGCAGGCGCATGCGGCGAGCCTAACCCGCACCCCCCACCCGCTCGGGTGGCGACCGGCCGAGGTGGCCGTCGGTCGGACGGGCGTCGAGCGGCGCCGCGGCCGGCCGGTGACCTACGCTCGCACGCCGCCGGCAGGGCGGTACCGACGCTCGTTCGTCGTCGAGAGGATGTACCGGCGTGAGTCCGAAGACCGACGCGCCGGACCTCCGCGATCCGGACCGCATCCCCGACCTGGCTGCCCGGCTGCGTCGGACCGCGCTGCAGCACCCCGACCACCCGGCCCTCATCGCCGGGGATCGCACCGTGACCTACGGCGAGCTCCACGCCCGCGTCGACGCGGTGACCGGCGCCCTGCAGCAGCTCGGCGTCGGCCCGGGCGACCGTGTCGCCATCGTGCTCGGCACCACCGTCGAGTTCGTCGAGACCTACGCCGCGGTCCTGCGCGCCGGGGCGGCCTTCGTCCCGCTGCTGCCCGGCCTCGCCCCGGACGAGCTCCGACACGCCCTCGCCGACGCCGAGGTCGAGTTCGTCTTCGTCGGTCCCGAACGCGCCGCCGACATCGCCGCCCTGCGCGGCGAGCTGCCCCGGCTGCGTCACCTCGTGGCCGTCGACGTGGATGTCGATGACGCCCACCCCTACGAGCAGCTGCTGGCCGAGGCCGGCGAACCCGAGCTCGTCACCCGCGATGCCGAGGATCTGGCCGCGCTGGTCTACACGTCGGGCACCACCGGCCGACCCCGCGGAGCGATGCTGACCCGGGGCAACCTCGCCGCGAACCAGGACCAGTCGCTCGCCGGTCGGTTCGAGGTCGGTGGCGACGACACCGTGCTGCTCGTCCTCCCGCTGGCGCACATCTACGCGCTCAACGTCGGGCTCGGGACCTCGGTGTCGGTCGGCGCCACGATGGTGCTCTGTCCCCGTTTCGACCCCGCCGAGACGCTCGACGCGATCGAGCGCCACCGGGTCACGGTCGTGCTCGGGGCACCGCCGATGTACATCGCCTGGCTCGAGTCGGGGCTGCTCGACCGGACCGACGTGTCGTCGGTCCGGCTGGCGGTCTCCGGTGCCGCGCCGCTCGGCACCTCGACACTCGAACGGTTCGCCGAGGCGACGGGCATCACCATCGAGGAGGGCTACGGGCTGACCGAAGCGTCCCCGTCGGTCAGTTCGACCTCGATGGCCGACGCTGCGATCCCCGGCAGCGTCGGTCTGCCCCTGCCAGGCATCGACCTGCGGCTCGTGGACGCGCAGGGCCACGACGTCGAACCCGGGGACCCCGGCGAGGTCTGGGTCCGTGGCCCGAACGTGTTCCAGGGCTACTGGAACGACCCCGACGCGACCGCCGCGGCGCTCACCCCCGACGGGTGGCTGCGTACGGGGGACGTCGGCATCCAGGACGCGACCGGGGCGCTCCGGCTCGTCGACCGCCTCCGCGACCTGATCATCGTCAGCGGCTTCAACGTCTACCCGCGCGAGGTCGAGCGGGTGCTCGCCGAGGACGAGGCGGTCGCCGAGGCGGCGTCCGTCGGTGCCCCCCACCCGCTGACGGGTGAGACCGTCGTGGCCTACGTGGTCCCGCGCACCGGTCACGAGGTCGACGTCGACGCGCTCGAGGCCCGTTGCCGTGAACGGCTCGCTCGGTACAAGTGCCCGTCACGCATCGAGGTGGTGCCGGTGCTGCCGCACACCGCCACCGGCAAGGTGCGCCGCGGGGAGCTGCGCGGACGCGCCGGAGCGCCCTGATGCGCTGGGGCCGACGCCCCGCTCCCGAGGTCGTCGTCTACACCCGCCAGGGCTGCGGGCTCTGTCGCCGCGCCGAGGACCTCGTCCGACGCGAAGCCCGCGGGTGCCCGGTTCGCGTCATCGACATCGACACCGACCCGCAGCTGCGTGAGCGCTACACCGTGCGCGTCCCGGTCGTCACCGTCGACGGTGACGAGGTCGCCGAGCTCGAGGTGGCCCCCGGCCAGGTCCGGGGTGCGGTGGCCCGGGCGAGGTCGCGGCGGAGCTAACCTCGGACGGTGGCGGCGCGTCGAAGAACCGAGCGCGTTCCCGGGGGAGTGGCGGCACGTGACCGAGCGACGCAGTGACGGCGACCCGAGCACGCGTCGGTCCGACGGCGACCCGAGCACGCGTCGGTCCGACAGCGACCCGAGCGCGCGTCGACCGGCCAGCCGGCTGCCGGTGGCGACCGTGTCGCGGCTGCCCCGCTACCTGCAGGCGCTCGTCGACGCGGCCGAGGCCGATCAGGCGACGATCTCCTCGGACGAGCTGGCGACCGCGGCGGGGCTCAACTCCTCGATCGTGCGCAAGGACGTGTCCTACCTCGGCACGGCCGGCACGCGTGGTGTCGGCTACGCCGTGGGGGATCTGACCACCGAGATCTCCGCCATCCTCGGCATCAGCGTGGACCGCCCCGTGGTCATCGTCGGGATCGGCAACCTCGGGCGGGCACTCGCGAGCTACGACGGGTTCAGCCGCAGGGGCTTCCGGACCGTCGCCCTCGTCGACGCCGACCCGGACCTGATCGGGACGGAGGTGGGCGGACACCACGTCGAGCCGACCGACCTGCTGCCGGACATCGTCCGCGATCGGGGGGTGCACCTCGCGGTCCTCGCGACACCGGCGGCGCACACCCAGGCGGTGGCCGACCAGCTCGTCGCCGCCGGGGTGACCGCGCTGCTGAACTTCGCCCCGGTCCGCCTCGATGTCCCCGACCACGTCACCGTCCGCACGGTCGACCTGTCGACCGAGCTGCAGATCCTCTCCTTCTACGAGCAGCTCGGCGGCAGCGAGCTCCCGGTAGCCACCGGCTGACCGGCCTCCTCGGGAGGTGGATCGCGCCGATCCACGTTCCGGACCGTGCGTCCCGGGCGATACGCTCCGGCGAGCACGCCGCCCGCCCGCTGCCCGAAGGCCATCCGCGTGTCCGTCCTCGTCGTTGGCTGCAACCACCGCAGCGCGGATCTCGCGCTGTTGGAGCGGTTGGCTGTGCCGAACGAGGAGCTGCCGAAGGCGCTCGCCGCCCTCACCCGGCTGCCGCACGTGTCCGAGGCGGCGATCCTGTCGACCTGCAACCGGGTCGAGGTCTACGCCTCGGTCACCCGCTTCCACGCCGGCCTGGCCGAGATCCGCGGGTGGCTGGCCGAGCGCGGTGACGTCCACCCCCAGGACCTCGAGGAGCTGCACTACAGCTACCACGACGACCGGGCCGCGGCGCACCTGTTCGCCGTCGCCGGTGGGGTCGACTCGATGGTCGTCGGTGAGCAGCAGATCGCCGTCCAGGTGAAGGCTGCGATGGAGGCCGCCCGCGCCGAGGGCTCGGCGCGGCGCGTGCTGCAGCGGTTGTTCCGCCAGGCGGTCAGCGTCGGACGTCGGATCCGTCGCGAGACCGACATCTCCTCGGGCGCCTCGTCGATGGTCGACGTCGGCCTCGAGGTGGCACGCCACCGCCTCGGCAGCGCCGACCTGGCGGGCCGCACCGTCCTGATCGTCGGCGCCGGCAAGGTCGGTGTGCTCACCGCTACCCAGCTCCGCGACGAGGGCGTCGGCCGGCTCCTGGTCTGGAACCGCAGCGCCGACAAGGCCGACCGGCTCGCGGCCAAGGTCGCTGGCGAGGTCGTCCCCGCCGGCGGGCTGCGGTCCGCGCTCGTCGCGGCGGACCTCGTGGTCTGCACGACCGGTGCGCCCGAGCCGGTGCTGGACGCCGACCTCGTCGGGTCGGCCCTGACCGAACGCGCCCTCGCGGGGAAGGTCGGCGACGCCCCCCTCGTGCTGCTCGACCTCGCGATGCCCCGCAACGTCGACCCCACCTGCGAGGACCTCGCCGGCGTGAACGTCGTCGACATCGCCGACGTCCGCGACCGAGCCGAGCGCACGGTCGCTGGTGAGGTGCTGGCCAGCGCGCGCGCCGTCGTCGACGAGGAGGCCGAGCTCTTCGCCGCCTGGGTCGCCGCAGCCGAGATCGAGCCGACCATCCGGGCGCTCCGGACCCGTGCCGAACAGGTCCGCACCGACGAGCTCGACCGTCTGGCAGGCAAGCTCGGCGGGCTCGACGACCGGCAGCGGTCCGCCGTCGAAGCCCTCACGCGGGGGATCGTGAACACCCTCCTGCACGAGCCGACGGTGCGGCTCAAGTCGCTCGCCGACGGCGCGGCGGCCGAGTCGCACGCCGACGCCATCCGCGAGCTCTTCGCGCTGGACGACGAGTGAGCTGGTGATGGCCCGGTCCCCGGTTGCGCCCGCGACCGGCCCGTGGCGGCTCGCCACGCGTCGGTCCAACCTGGCCCAGGTCCAGGCCCGTCAGGTCGGTGCCGCCCTCGAAGCCGCAACGGGCCGCCCCTACGAGCTGGTGCCGATGGCCACCACGGGCGACGAACATCCCGACCGCGCGCTCGGCAGCTTCGACACCAAGGGGCTGTTCGTCGACCGGACCCGTCAGGCGGTGCTCGACGGGGACTGCCACCTCGTCGTCCACTCCTACAAGGACCTGCCGACCGAAGCACATCCGGAGTTGGTGATCGGCGGCGTCCCCGCACGCGTCGATCCGCGCGACGCGCTCGTCACCCGCGCGGGGTGGCGGATCGCCGACCTGCCGCGCGATCGTCCCGTCGCGATCGGGACCTCCGCGCCGCGACGGAAGGCCCAGCTGTCCAAGCACCGGCGCGACATCCTGGTGCAGCCCATCCGCGGCAACATCGAGACGCGGCTCGGCAAGGTCGTCAGCGGGGAGGTCGACGGCATCGTCCTCGCGATCGCCGGGCTGCTGCGGGCCAAGCCGGACGTGCCGGGGCTGACCGCCGTGCCGCTCGAGCACGGGGAGATGCTCCACGCTCCCGCGCAGGGGGCGTTGGCGCTCGAGTGCCGGGTCGACGATGCCGCGACGCGCAAGGCGCTCCGCAAGCTCGACGACGAGGACACCCGGCTCGCGGTCACCGCGGAGCGGGAGATGCTGGCCCACCTCCAGGGGGGCTGCACGGCACCGATCGGTGCCCACGCCGAGGTCCGCTCCGGCCCGACGGGCGAGAAGCGCATCGAGCTGCTCGGACTGCTGTCGGACCCGAACGGCACCAACCTCTACCGCGCGTCGCACGAGACCGGCGCGTCCGAGCCCGAGCTGCTCGGCCGGGTCATGGCCGCGACGCTGCTCGAGGCCGGCGGCGGCGAGGTGCTCGCGCGCATGCGCGCCGACCAGGCCTGAGCTCGGTGGCGGCTGCTGGCGCGCCGGGACCGCTGCGGGGGCGACGCGTCCTCGTCACCCGGCCGCCGCACCAGGCGGCGGAGCTCTCCGACCGCATCCGCGCCGCCGGCGGGATCCCGATCGAGGCGCCGACGATCACCACCGTGCCCGGCGACCCGGCTGACCTGCGCGCCGCGGTCGACCGCCTGGCGGCGGGCGCGTACGCCGGTGTGTGCCTGACCTCCGCGAACGGCGTCCACGCGCTCGCACGGGCGTTCCGAGACGCCGGGATCGACCCCGCTCCGGCGCTCCGGGCGTCGACCCTCGTCGGAGCGGTCGGGCCACGGACGGCGGCGCTGGTCGGCGAACTCCTCGGTGTCCGGCCCACCGTGGTGCCCGACACCGCGACGGGCGCAGCGCTCGGCCGGGCCGTCCCGGCGGGTGCGGGCGAGGTGCTCCTGCCACGCGGTGACCTCGCGGGGCGGGACCTCGATGCCGCCCTGAGCGCCGCTGGGTGGACCCCGGTCCCCGTCGTCGCCTACCGCACCGTCACCGCCGAGCGGCTGGCACCCGAGGTGCTCGACGCCCTCGCGGACGGGCACGTCGACCTCCTCTCGTTCACCTCCGCCTCCACCGTCCGCGGCTTCGTGACGCTGATCGGATCGCGGTCGTGGTCGGGCCGGGTCGTGACCATCGGACCGGTCACCTCGGCGGCGTGTCGTGAGCTCGGGATCGAGGCCGCCGTCGAGGCCGACCCGCACGACCTCGGTGGGCTCCTCGACGCCCTCGCTGGGGCGTCCGGCACGAGCGTCGGCCCCGAACACCGGGCCGGAGGCTGAGGGGGCGACGGTGAAGCAGCGGCTGGCGAGGATCCCGTTCGCGCTCCTGGCCGCCGGTGCCGCGGGGCTCGCCGTGGTCTCCCGGGTGATGCGCGGCTCGGACGGACACCACCTGTCGCGTCAGGCCGTCACGGTCGCACCACACGTGCAGCGCTGCGAGGTTGACGCGACCGTGACGGGCACGCGCGACCGCGAGGTCCGCTCGGCTGGGGCAGCCGTCCCGGGTTCGTAGACTCGCCCCTCCCGATGGAGGTGCGACGTGAGCTTCCCCACCACCCGCCTGCGACGGCTGCGTCGGACCCCCGCGCTCCGCTCGGCCTTCGCCGAGACGCGCCTCCACCCGGCGCAGTTCGTGCTGCCGCTGTTCGTGCGCGAGGGCGGACCGGAGCACCCGACGCCCATCGCGTCGATGCCGGGGGTCTCGCAGCACACCACGACGACGGTGGTCGACGTCGCGGCCGAGGCGGTCACCGCCGGCATCGGCGGCGTGATCCTGTTCGGGATCCCGGCGACCAAGGACGCGGTCGGGTCGTCGGGGTGGGACCCCTCCGGCCCGGTCCCGACGGCGACCCGGGCCATCCGCGACCGCGTCGGTGACGACCTGGTCGTGTGGGCCGACGTGTGCCAGTGCGAGTACACCGATCACGGCCACTGCGGCCCGCTCGGTGGGGTCGGCCCCGGGGGAAGTTCTGCTGACGACCAGTTGGTCCGCAACGACGAGGCGGTCGAGGGCTACGTCCGCGACGCGCTGGCCTACGCCGCCGCCGGGGTCGACCTCGTCGCCCCCTCCGGGATGATGGACGGCCAGGTCGCGGCGATCCGCGCCGGGTTGGACGAGGCCGGGCACGAGCGGGTCGGCGTCGTCGCCTACGCCGCCAAGTACGCCTCCGCGTTCTACGGCCCGTTCCGTGACGCGGCGGGTTCGAGCATGTCCGGTGGCGACCGCGCCAGCCACCAGATGGACCCTGGGAACCGCCGCGAAGCCCGGCTCGAGCTCGACCTCGACGCCGCTGAGGGCGCCGACGTGCTGATGGTCAAGCCCGCGCTCGCCTACCTCGATGTGCTCGCCGAGGCCCGCGCGCGCTTCGACCAGCCCCTGGCCGCTTACCAGGTGTCGGGGGAGTACGCGATGCTCGCCGCCGCCGCCGAGCGAGGCTGGCTCGACGGTGACCGGGCGATGCACGAGGCCGTGACGGCGATCGTGCGGGCCGGCGCCGACCAGGTGCTGACCTACGCCGCGCTCCCCCTCGCCCGCGCGCTGCAGGGCTGAACGCCGTGTGTGCTCGTTCGGTCCCCGTGAGCTCTCCTCCGCGTCGGCGAGGTCGTGCCGTGCGTGCTCGCTCGGTCCCCGTGAGCTCTCCTCCGCGCCGCCTGCGAGGCTGCGTGTGACGTCGACGCCGACCGCTCCGTCCTGGCTCGTCGACACGCCGCTCGCCCACCGTGGCTTGCACGGCGGGTCGGTCGCGGAGAACACCCTGCCCGCGTTCGCGGCCGCCCGCGACGCCGGCTTCGGTGTGGAGCTCGACGTCCAGCTGACCCGCGATGGCGTCCCGGTCGTCGTGCACGACCGTGACCTCGAACGGCTGACGGGCCGGGCGGTCCGCGTCGACAGGCTGACGGCCGCCGAGCTCCGGGGTCTGCCGCTGGTCGGGTCGCCCGAGCCCGTCCCCACGCTCGCCGAGGTCCTGGACGTCCTCGGGGCGACCCCGGTGATGGTCGAGTGCAAGTCGCTCGGTCTGCGCGTGGGCCGCCTCGAACGCGTCGTCGCCGACCTCCTCGAGCCCCACACGGGACCCTGGTGCGTGGCGGGCTTCCACCCGGGCACCGCGCGTTGGTTCCGGCGGCACCGGCCCGAGGTCGTCCGCGTCCTCACCTCGGGCCCGCTCGAGAACCTGCCGATCCCCGGGCCGGTCCGCCGCCGGTTGGCGTCGCTGGCCGACCTCGACGCCGCCGCGCCCCACGCCGTGAGCTACGACCTGCGCGGTCTCCCGACGCCGCGGACCGACGGGTGGCGAGAGGCGGGAGGCACGTTGGTGACCTGGACGGTGGCGACCGAGGAGGAGCTCACCCGCGCGCGGCGGCTCGCCGACAACGTCATCTTCGAGGGCGTCCGCCCCCGGATCGGCGGCCCCGCGACGTAGCGGGGTGCTGGTGTGGCGGTGGCGCTACGTGGGGCCCCCGGTAGGGCCCGGTGGGCTCGGTCGCGGGGTAGCGGGGTGCTGGTGTGGCGGTGGCGCCACGTGAGGCCCCCGGTAGACCCGGTGGGCCCGGTCGCGAGGTAGCGGGGTGCTGGTGTGGTCAGGGGGCGCCGGGGATCGGGCGCAGCGGCGGACGTTGGCGCTCGTCGAGCACCCGGTCCAGGAACGCGGCGAGCGCCGCCTCGCAGCCCTCGCGGTCCACGTTCCAGGTGCGGACGTGGCCGGCGCCCCGGACCCGGTGGTAGGTGACCACGTCCTGCCGGGCGGCAGCGAACGCGTCCGACAGCGCGACCGGGACGGTCGCGTCGGCGTCGCCGTGGAACAGCAGCGTCGGCGAACGGAACAGGTTCGGATCGGCGAGGTCGTCGAGACCGCGCCAGTCGATGCGCCGTCGAGCGCCGGCCAGCGCCATGGTCGGTGGCAGGAGGATCGGGAGCACGGCCGGCGGCAGCCCCCGTTGACGGGCGGCTGCCCGGAGCACGGGCCCCCAGTGGCGGACCGGTGCGTCGAGCACCAGGGCGCGGACGTGGGACGCGGCGACGCTCCGACGCAGCAACTCGGCGGCGCAGGCGCCCCCCATCGACACCCCGAGCACGACCACGTCGTCGGCGGCGTGGTGGTCCACGACGTGCTCGATCGCCGCCTCGAGGTCCTCCCATTCGGTGGCGCCGAGGTGGCTGCGTCCATCGGGGGAGGGGGGTGCGCCCGGTGCGTTGCGGTACGACAGCGCCAGGCAGGACACGCCGGCGGCGAGGAAGGTCGGGGCCCAGCGAACGACCTCGCGACGCGAACCGCTCCGGCCGTGGACGAGCACCGCCACCGTCCGGACGGGACGGGTCGGAGCACCCGTCGGCGCGGGGAACCACCAGGCCGGCAGGTCGCCGAGCGGACCGGTGACCTGCTCGTCGTCGACCTCGAGCCCGACGTCGGCCGGGTCCTCCGGGATGGCGTCGGCATCGAGCAGGCCGGTGTCACCGGCCTCGACCTTCCCGACGCGGTGCTCGACGGGGCGACGCACACCGGTCGTGACGTGGGCGAGGTCGGGGTCGTCGGCGTCGAGCGGGACCAGGTCGCCCGGTGGTCCGACCCGGAGCCACCCCCGTCCGGTGTCGAGGCCCCACCAGCCCGGACGCTCCGCCGCGGGCCCCGCCAGCACCACGCTCGATCCGTCGAGATCGCGGACCTGGACACCGTCGTCGGGCAGCGGCGGGACCGGCCGGCGGCCGGGTGCCTCGGTGATGCGCTCGGCGTAGTACCAGGTGGCACCCCCCGCGGCGGCCAGCAGCGCCGCGGTCCCACCTCCGGCGAGCGCGGCGACGCGACGCCGGCGGTCGGTCATGGCCGAGGTCGACGCCGCGCGGCGCCGACGCGCGCGTGGCTGGCTCGTCAGCCCCCGGCGACGGCCGCGGCCCGACCCCCCGCTGCTCGCGCCGTCCGCGACCACCTACCCTCCGCTCACCGCTGCCGGACGTCCCCCGGCGCCGGCCTCCACGTCCCCTTCGACGTGAACCCTGCCAGACTCCTGCCCCGACACGGAGCTACCGGTGTCCGACGCTTCGCGGTCCGCCGCCCTGTTCGAACGCGCCCAGGCGGTCATCCCCGGCGGGGTGAACTCCCCGGTCCGGGCCTTCTCCTCCGTCGGGGGGACCCCACGGTTCATCCGACGCGGGCACGGCGCGATCGTCGAGGACGAGGACGGCCGCTCGTACGTCGACCTGGTGAACTCCTGGGGACCGCTGCTGTTCGGTCACGCCCGGCGTGAGGTGGTCGAGGCCGCCACGGCCGCGCTCGAACGCGGGTCGTCCTTCGGCGCGCCGACCGAGGGCGAGGTGCAGCTCGCCGAGCGGGTGATCGACGCCGTGCCGTCCATCGACAAGCTCCGGCTGACCAGCTCGGGGACCGAAGCAGCGATGAGCGCCATCCGGCTCGCCCGTGGCGCGACCGGCCGATCCAAGCTGCTCAAGTTCGTCGGCCACTACCACGGGCACGCCGACGCGCTGCTGGTGGCAGCGGGGTCCGGCGTCGCCACCCTCGGGATCCCTGGTTCGCCGGGCGTCACCGACGGCGCCGCTGCCGACACCGTGCTCGTGCCCTGGAACGACCGGGCCGCGGTCACGGCCGCGGTCGACGCGCACGCCGACGACCTCGCCGCGATCCTGTGCGAGCCGGTCCCGGCGAACATGAACCTCGTCGCCCCCGAGGAGGGGTTCCTGGCCTTCCTCCGCGAGCAGGCGGACCGCGTGGGCGCGGTCCTGGTCTTCGACGAGGTCATCTCCGGGTTCCGGCTCGCCCGCGGTGGCGCGCAGGAGGTCCACGGTGTCACCCCTGACCTGACCGTGCTCGGCAAGGTGCTCGGGGGCGGGTTCCCGTTGGCCGCCTTCGGGGGGCGGGCCGACCTGATGGACCACCTCGCACCGGTCGGGTCCGTCTACCAGGCCGGCACGTTGTCGGGGAACCCCGTGGCCGTCGCCGCCGGCCTCGCGCAGCTGGCGCTGCTCGAGGACCCGGAGGTCCACCGCCGTCTGCGGGCGACCACCGATCGCATCGTCACCGACCTGCGCCACGTGTTCGCCGATCACGACCTGCCCGTGCAGGTGCTCCAGCACGGCACGCTCGCCGGGGTCGTCTTCGCCGACGCCGCACCGGGGCGCTACGAGGACGTCGCGGCCGCCGACCACGACCGCTACGGCCGGTTCTTCCACCTGATGCTGGACCGCGGCGTGTACCTCGCCCCGTCCGGCTACGAGGTCATCTTCACCTCGCTCGCCCTCGAGGAGCGCCACCTCGACCAGGTGGCCGAGGCCGCCGCCAGCGCGGCCGCGGCGCTGGGCTGAGCCGCGCGGCGCCCGGAGGTCTGCGACCGATCTTTTGGTGGCCCTCCCCGGCCGTTGGTAGCCTCCGCCCACCACCGCTCGTGCGTACGCGCACGCGTGGCCCGGTAGGTCCGCGATACCCCCGTCTGCATCCGTCCCCCGTCACCGTCGCACCGAGCCCGAACGGTGGCTCGCCGGCGGCCGAGGAGAGGCAAGCCCCGTGCTGGAGTGGTTCCGCGAGTTCGGTGCCGCCATCCCCGACGCGCTGCGTGCGCTGTACTACTTCGGCGACCCGGCGAGCACCGGGCAGGGCTGGGTCGGGGCCGCGATCATGCTGCTGTGGCTCGGCCCGTTGATGGCGCTCCCGCTGTACCTGGCGAAGCTGACCTACGGCCGGCGTGAGTGGGTCTCGGCGACCATGGGTGTCATGGGCGCGTCCAGCTTCATCTGGTGGGTGCACGGTGTCCTGCCGCACGCCTGGATCCAGTTCGTCCAAGCCAACGAGAACGTGCTCGCCGGCGTGATCATCCCGGAGACGGCCGGTTTCGACATCGAGGACTACCGGCTCCAGATCGCCTCGAACCTCTACGGGGTCATCGCCGAGTCGGTGGTCGCGGTCCTGATGATGGGGGGCATCGTGGTGACGCTCCTGATCTTCCTCAAGGTCCAGAAGCAGTACCCGAAGTCGCTCGCCGCCGGCGAGGTCAAGCCGGAGGCCGGTGGCTACAAGTGATCCGAGGCACCGCAGCAGGTACCGAGGCACGTGACGCACCGCGACGACGCACAGGAAGGAGGACGACGTGGGCAAGACCGACAGGGGCGAGCACCCGCTGATGTTCGACGACTACGTCGTCCAGCAGGTCGACGCGCAGTGGCTGCAGGAGCGCGTCAAGCCGAAGCGTCACATCGGGCTCACCGCCGAACTCTGCATCCTGTGCCGCGCCTGCGAGGACGTCTGTCCCTGGGAGTGCATCTTCATGATGTCGCCGGGGATCATCCAGGACGCTGACAACCCGGAGCTCGTGACCCTCGCGGCCCAGTCCCACGCGGTGTTCATCATCGACGACAACGAGTGCACGCGCTGCGCCATCTGCGTGGAGCGCTGCCCCTCCGACGCGCTGTGGCTCGGGCGTACCGACAACTAGGAGCAGGACGAGTGGCGAAGCGACCGAGCTTGCCGAGCTGGGGCGAGACGAAGACGAACGTCCAGGACAACGTGATCTGGAAGTCGATCTTCCGCCCGGGGTCGATCTACCGCAAGGGCTACCGCGACACGTCGCGGGACCGCGCCCTCGCGGCGATGAACAACGTCCTCTACCACCTGCACCCGGTGAAGGTGAAGCGCCACGGTCTCAAGCTGACCTACACCTACTGCTTGGGCGGCCTGAGCTTCTTCCTGTTCATCCTGCTGACCATCACCGGCATCTTCCTGATGTTCTTCTACACCCCGGCCGCCGGTGCCGGCACCGAGCTCGCCTACCTCAACATGCGCGAGCTGTCGGCGTCGGTCACCTTCGGCAACCTGGTGCGCAACATGCACCGGTGGGGTGCCCACGCGATGGTCTTCACCGTGTTCCTGCACATGGCGCGCGTCTTCTACCACGGGGCCTACAAGCCGCCGCGGGAGTTCAACTGGGTCGTCGGCGTCATCCTGCTGCTGCTGACCCTGCTGCTGAGCTTCACCGGCTACCTGCTGCCCTGGGACCAGCTCGCCCTCTGGGCCGTCACCGTCGGCACCAACATGATGGGCTACACCCCGGTCTTCGGTGACCAGGTGCAGTTCGTGCTCCTCGGTGGCGTCTCGATCGGGCCGGCGACCCTGCTGCGCTGGTACGTGCTCCACGTCCTGTTCATCCCGTTCGTGACGGTGGTCTTCCTCGCGGTCCACTTCTGGCGGATCCGCAAGGACGGCGGGATCTCCGGCCCCCTGTGACACACCCGGCGTGAGCCAGCCCCACGGGCACGGTGACGACGGCGAGAGGTGAGACGAGATGGCGGAAGAGGTCCAGATGGATCAGGCGGTCTACGACCGTCTGATCGCGGACGGCATGTCCGAGCGCATGGCTCGGGCCAAGGCCAAGGCCGCGAGCGTCCGCGCTGCCAAGATCGCCGAGGGACAGAGCCTCGGACCCAAGCCCGCCGAGGAGAACACCAAGGCCCTCGAGGCGTTCCGCGAGAAGAAGGGCGGTGGCGGCGGCGTCGCGACCAAGCAGGCGGCGCCGGCCGAAACCGGTGGCGGCGGGCGGCTCACCCCCGAGGAGCGCGCGGCCCGCGTCGCGGCATCGCTCGGTAACGGCAACGGGTCCGGCTCCATCGGTGTGCCCGCCGCCAGCGGCCACACCCACCGCATGCTCGCGCTCGTGCCCCCCGCCGGGATCCAGCAGGTCCAGTCCAAGCAGATGGACAAGGTCTACACCTGGCCGCACCTGCTGCTGGTCGAGTTCGTCGCCCTGCTGGCGATGGGCTCGCTGCTGCTGATCGTGTCCTTCTTCCTCGACGCGCCCCTCGGCTCGCTGGCCAACCCCAACGAGGTCCCAGCCATCAACAAGGCGCCGTGGTACTTCATGGGTCTGCAGGAGCTGCTGCGCTACTTCCACCCGATGATCGCTGGCGTCACCCTGCCGGGCGTGTTCCTCGTCGGGCTGATGGCCACTCCCTACGTCGACAAGAACCCCTCCGCGCGGCCCGAGAACCGCAAGGTCGCCAACCTCGCCTTCACCTTCTTCCTGGCCTTCTGGGGGATCCTGGTCATGATCGGGTCCTTCCTCCGCGGGGCCGGCTACGAGTGGGTCTGGCCCTTCACCCAGGGCCTCGGGTTCACCCTGTGACCGCTTCCACGAGCTTGCGTGCGGCGCCCCTGCGGCGCTGGGAGGAGCACCAGATCATGACCGACGACCAGAAGGGAACGCGATGAGCCGCCTCGACCTGCCCAGGGTCGAGCGCCGGGCCTTCCTGCGCTACGGCATGTTCGGTGCCGTCAGCGCCGGTCTCGGCGGCTTCGGCCTGGCCTCGCTCGGCTTCCTCTACCCGCGCCCCGGTGACGAGCTCACCGGCGAGGTGCCGCTCGAGAACGCCGAAGCGCTCGCCCAGACCATCGAGGAGTCCCGCACCCCGGTGCGCGTCCCCGACGGCGGGATCTCGATCGTCAGCTGGGACCCTTCCAACGAGGCGGCGATGGGGCTCTACGGCGAGGACCACGCGATCGTCGAGTCCAGCGGTGTGGGTCTGATGGCGCTGTACAGCCAGCGGTGCGTGCACCTCGGGTGCGCCGTGCCGTGGTGCCAGAGCTCCCAGTGGTTCGAGTGCCCCTGCCACGGGTCGCGCTACAACCGCTGGGGCGAGTACACCGGCGGACCGGCGCCACGGGGACTCGACCGTTACTCCTCCTACATCGACGACGCCGGCATGTACGTCGTCGACCTCGGCAACCTGATCACCGGGACCGCCCGGACGGCCAACGCGTTGGAGCAGCCCCAGGAGGGGCCGAACTGCGTCGACGCCTGAGCTGCGTCCTGCGAGGGGAAGCACCGACATGACCAACCTGTTCGTCGCCGTCGAGAGCGGTGGCAGCGGCGCAGCCGTCCCGATCATCCTGCTGGTGGTCGCGCTGATCGGCTTCGCGGTCGCCTACTTCGTCGTGGGCCCCGGCAAGAACCGTCAGGGACCCAAGCGTCACGGCGACATCCCGCTGTCGATGCGGCCCTACCACTCCGACGAGGAGCTCGAGACCACCGGGATGGAGCGGGCGATGGCGTGGGGGGTGGCCTTCGCCGTGTTCTCCGCGCTGTTCCTCCCGCTGTACTGGGTCATCGAGCCCAACCGCATCGCGGAACGCAACAACGACTTCTACGAGCAGGACGTCGCCGCCGGCCGCCAGCTGTTCCAGGACGCCTGCGCGTCGTGCCACGGTGTCGACCTCGGGGGCGGATCCGCTCCGAACCCCGACGCCGAGATCGCGGCGCCCTGGCCGGCGCCGGCCCTGAACAACATCGTCGCCCGCTACGAGGACTCCGAGGTCGTCGAGGACCCGTACGAGCTCATCATGATGACCCTCGAGAACGGTCGGCCCGGGACGCCGATGCCGGCCTTCAGCGTCGGTGCCGGCGGTCAGTACTCCGACAACCAGCTCAACCAGGTCGCCGCCTACATCCTGTCGATCCAGACCGGTGAGGTGCCCGAGGTCGACGCCCAGGCGTTCGTCGGTCGCTCCGGCGAGGACCTGTTCGCCGACCACTGCGCCCGCTGCCACGGTGCCGACGGCCAGGGGGTGGTCGGACCGACGCTGCAGAACCTCTACGAGCGTTACGGCGTCGGCGAGGGTGACGACCCCGAGGAGGGCCGCGAGGTCGCACGCCAGGCGATCCTGCAGGGCCGCTACGTGCCTGGCTTCGCCCCCATGCCCTCGTTCCGCCAGGTCCTCTCCGAGGATGCGATCGAGGCGGTCATCGACCACATCGAGTCGTTCCAGACCACCGGCGGTCCCCGCTACGGCCAGATCGGCGGCCCACCCGCCGCGGAAGGTGACGACCAGTGAGCGCGACCCTCTTCCTCGCGGTCGAGAGCGTCATCCCGGCCGACCACCCGGCCGCGATCCTCGCCATCCCGCTCGGGCTGCTGTTCTTCAGCGGCTCGGTCATCATGCTGCTGTGGTCGAACTACGGCCTCAAGAAGGCGACCGCCATGTACGGCGTGGCCTTCTTCGGGTTCGGGTTCCTGCTCGGGATGTTCTTCTGGTTCGGCGGTCCGGGCATCCCGGCTGGGCTCGGCATCACCCACCTGCCCGGGCAGACCTCCACCCACTACGACCCGGTCTGGTACGGGTTCGAGGCCGGGTCGGAACGGGCCGAGTCCTTCCCCGCCAGCAACGACCCGGACTCCTTCGAGGACGCGGTCGCCTTCGTCGACCGCCAGGACCTCAGCGAGGAGCGGCTCAACACCGACCCGCGCTACGCCTCGGTCGTCGGTGAGGTCGGCCAGGCCAGCGACGTCATGGCCAACCAGTACCTGCCGGTCGATGAGAACGGTGTGGCCCAGATCGGGGCCGAACGCCGGTCCGAGCTCGAGGAGCAGATCGCCGAGCTCGTCGACTCGACCCCCGAACTGCAGGGCGACAACGTCCGCCGGGCGCCGACGTTCTACACCCAGGAGGCGGTCGGCGAGCCCCGGGTCACCCAGGACCAGGGCGTGCGGGTCGTGACCCAGCAGTTCCGCACCCTGGCCAACTTCGTCGACCGCGAGTCCGGTGTCCCGATCCTGCCCGCGACCGAGAGCGAGGACGAGGTCGCGATGGGGTGGCCGGTCGGGGAGGAGACCGACTGGTTCGCCTTCCAGGACCCTGGAGCCGAGTGGTTCCCGTCGATGCTGTGGACGGTCATCGCGGCCCTCGGCTTCGCCGGCAGCCTGTTCTGGCTCGACCTGCTCGAGGTCCGCGACAAGCGGCGCGAGCTCGAACAGGTCGAGGAACCCGAGGATCTCGCGGTCCCGATCGCGCAGTGACCGGCTGACGCCCCACGCGCCGCCCCGACGGGCGCCGGCCCCGTCGGCGCCCGTCGCGCGTCCACGAGTTGGCACCCGCGCTGCCTCCCGGCACCCTGACGCTCCCACGGCGGCGGACGCGTGTCCGACACGTCGTCCCGTCCGGTTCCACCGCCCGTCTCCGCCACCCCCGGCTCGACAGGACCGCCGCGTGCCCCGCCTGGTCGCTGCCTTCGGTCTGCTCGCCCTGCTCGCCGCCGGGTGCGCCGGCGGCGCCAGCGCGGCCGACTGTGACCGGCTCCCCGGTGTCCGACCGAACCTGTGCATCACGCCCGTCGAGGACCGCGAGCCCGCCCCCACGCGGGTGGCCCCGATCCTCGGTGATGCGACGGCCGAGACGAGCGTGACGTCGCTCGCCGGTGCCCCCGCGATGCTGAACTTCTGGGGCTCGTGGTGCGGGCCGTGCCGCACCGAGCAGCCCGAGCTCACCGAGATCGCCGAGCGCTTCGCCGGCGAGGTCGGGTTCCTCGGCGTCAACGTCGCCGACCCGACGCCCAACGCCCTGGCGTTCGTCCGCGAGTTCGACGTGCCCTACCCCTCGGTGCACGACCCGGCCGGCAGCTACGCCGCCGCCTTCGGGGGGATCGGCCCGAGCGTGATGCCCTCGACGCTGCTGCTCGACGGCGAGGGGCGCGTCGCGGTCCGCATCTTCGGCTCCACCGACGCGACCGAGCTGACGGTCCTGCTCGGTCAGCTGCTGGAGGAGGCCGGCCGTGGCTGAGCAGGTGCAGCTGCTGATCTCCGACGCGAACCTCCTCGTCGCGGCGGCCGTCGCGTTCGCGGCCGGCTTGCTGTCGTTCGCCTCGCCGTGCGTCCTGCCGCTCGTGCCCGGCTACCTGTCGTACATGACCGGCCTGTCGGGTCAGGACCTGGCCACCGGCGGGGCCCGCGCCCGCGGTCGGGTGCTGCTCGGCTCCACCCTGTTCGTCGTCGGCTTCGCGATCCCCTTCGTGATGCTCGGGTTCGCCGCCGGGACCCTCAGCTTCCTCGAGCGCAACACCGGCGCTCGGGTCGGGCTCGGGCTGCTGGTGGTGGTGCTCGGCGCTGCCATGGCGTCGGGACGCCTGGTCCGCGAGGCGCGCTTCGCCGCCACCGCACCGACGAAGGGGCTCGCCAGCGCCCCGCTGCTCGGCTTCGTGTTCGGTGTCGGCTGGACCCCCTGCCTCGGTCCCGCGGCCGGCGCCATCCTCACCCTGTCGGCGTCGGTCAGCGGCGGCGTGTCCGGCCGCGGGGCGATCCTCGGGTTCGTCTACGCGTTCGGCCTCGGCGTGCCGTTCATCCTGGTCGGCCTGCTGTTCCGCCGCATGAGCGGCACGCTCGGCTTCCTGCGACGCAACGCCCGGGGGCTGCAGATCGGCGGCGGCGTGTTCATCTCGCTCGTCGGTGTCGCCATCGCCACGGGCCTGTGGGAGCGGTTCATCTTCTACCTCCGGCCCCTCATCAGCGGCTTCGAGGTACCCCTGTGACCTCGACCGAGCACCTCGAGTCGCAGGCGCCACCGGAGATGAACCCGTCGGTGGGTCGCCGACCGTCGCCGCGCGGCCCACAGGGCCCGGCCCGGTTCGCGTGGGACAGCGTGCTGATGGGCTGGCGTTGGCTCGTGCGGATGCGCACGGCCCTGTACCTGCTCGGCGTGCTCGCCATCGAGACGCTGATCGCGACGGTGGTCCCGCAGGACCCGAACGTGCCGACCACCGTCGACGGGTGGCTCGCCGGCACGGAGGGGCCGGGCGCCACCGTGTCGGCCGTGCTCGACACCTTCGGGCTGTTCGACGTCTACGGCTCGACGTTGTTCCTCGCGACCCTGTTCCTGCTCTACCTGTCGCTGACCGCCTGCATGATCCCGAGGGTCCGGGCGTGGGTCCGGCTCGTCCGCCGCTCGGTGCCGCCGCGCAGCCGCTACCCGGACCGCGCCGAGGTCGTCGCCACCTTCGACACCGACGCGTCCCCGGACGACGTCCACGCCGCCGCGAAGCAGCTGTTGGCTGCGCGACGCTGGCGGGTTCGGGACGAGGTCGTCGACGGGGCCGGGCCGCCGCAGGTCGCCGCGGAGAAGGGGCTGTGGTCGCGCGAGGGCGGCTCGTTGCTGTTCCACCTCTCCTTCTACGTCCTGCTCGGCGCCGTGGTGTTCGGGCAGCTGGCCGGCTTCACGGGCCAGGTCGGCGTCGTCGAGGGTGAGCCCGGCTTCTCCGACACCATCTCGCAGTACTGGGTGCGGGACCCGGGCCGCCTCTGGGACGACGGCGACCACGCGGCCTGGACCCTCTCGCTCGACGGCTTCGAGGTCGACTGGGTCCGCGACCCCCTCGCCCCCGGTGCCGGCCAGGCCACCACCTTCGCTTCGGACGTGACCGTGATGTCGGCGGACGGCGAGGTGACCGAGACCCGCATCGAGGGCAACGCGCCGGTCACCTTCGACGGGATGAAGGTCACCCAGCTCGACTGGGGCTACGCGCCCCTGTTCCAGGTCGAGGTCGACGGCGAGGTGGTGTGGGAGGACTTCGCGATCGCTCGCGCCAGCGGTGACGGCATCCCGCACTTCCGCACGGCAGCCAAGGCCGCGTCGGCCGACCCCGACGTCGGGCTCGACGTGTTCCTGTTCCCCTTCGCCCCCGACGGCGACGACGGCCCTCAGCTCACGGGCGCCCCGTGGGCCGACGCGCCGCTCGCGGTCATCCGCAGCTACCGCGGTGACCTGCAACTCGGGCGCACCCAGCAGTCCATCTGGCAGCTCGATACCTCCGCGCTCGACCCGGCGGGTGACGCCTCGCTCCGGCCGGGCACCGAGGTCGTCTTCGACGACGGCGTCACGGTCCGCTTCGTGGAGCTCAGGCGCTGGGTCGGCTTCCAGGTCTCGAACCGTCCGCAGCTGCCGTGGCTGTTGCTCGCGTCCGCGATGTTGCTCGGTGGCCTGTGGCTGGCCCTGTACGCCTACCGCCGGCGCCTCTGGGTCGCCGCGTCCCGGGACGCGAGTACGGGCCGTACCCTCGTGACCGCCGGCGGCCGCGCGTTCCAGCGGCCGCAGGAGTTCGAGGAGGAGCACGAGCAGCTCGTCCGTGCCCTCGCCGACGCGACCGGCGGTACGCCGGTCGAACTCGCCCCGCAGGCGCCGCGCGGCGCCGGGGCCCCCCCCCCCCCGGCCGACCCCCCCCTGACCCTGACCGCCCCCCCCCCCCCCCCAACCCCCCCC
>NZ_JBBEBZ010000161.1:10686-20939 GCF_040882075.1 Nitriliruptor sp. | reverse complement strand
CCCCGGGGCCGACCGCCCCGGCGGACGACCCGACCGTGACCGTGACCGCGCCCGACCCGACCCATCCCGCGCCCGACCCTGGAGTCAGACCGTGAGCCAGGACCAGCTCGCCGAGCTGTCGCGGCTGTTGTACTCGCCCGTGACGTTGCTGCTGTACGGGACCTCCGCGGCGTTCTACCTCTACTCGCTGACCACGACCGTCGGCCGCGCTGACCAGCCGCGTCGCGGTGGACGGTTGGCGCAGCTCGGGTACGGCCGCGTCGCGCGGTGGCTCGGCTCCGCGCTCGCCATCGCCGGGATCGCCACCCACGTCGGTCACGAGGTCCTGCGCGGCATCGTCCAGGAACGCCTGCCGCTCGGGAACATGTTCGAGTTCACCTCGGCGATGGCGCTCGCGGGCGTCGTCGCCGGGCTCGTCTACCTCCAGTTCGTGCGCAAGCGTCCCGAGCTCAACGGCTTCGTGATGATGGCCGGCACCCTGGTGCTCGCCTCGGCCCTGCTGGTCTACAGCTCGCCGGGTCCGCTGCAGCCGATCCTCGACACCTGGTGGCGCAGCTTCCACGTCACCCTGATCGTGATCTCGGCCGGGATCCTGACCGCCGGCTTCGTGTTCACCGCGCTCTACCTCCTGCGCGACACCGCCGAGCGGCGCGGCGCCGCCCCGCGCACCGCGGTCACGACCGGATCGACCGTCGGGGCGGCCCACGTGTCCGACCTCACCTCGGCCGACGACACCGCATCGGTGGCCGAGCGGGTGGCCCCCGACGGGAGCGATCCGGGCTCGACCGAGGACGACGACGCCGTCGACGAGCAGGACGCGGCCGCGTACCGCGGTGCCCTCCGTGCGGCCATCGACCCCTGGAAGCTCGCGCTCTACACCTTCCTCGGCACCTCGACGGTGTCGTGGGTGTTCATCGCGACGCCCACACTCGAGACCGGGACCGGCCTCCAGCGTTTCCTCAGCATCAACCTCGGGCTGGTGGCCGCTGCTCTGATCGCCCGCTGGTTGACCCCCTACCTGCCGCCGGCGGCCACGCTGGACGGGTTGGCCTACCGCACCATCGCGCTCGGGTTCTTCGGGTGGACCTTCGGGGTCATCGCCGGGGCGATGTGGGCCGAACAGTCCTGGGGCCGGTTCTGGGGCTGGGATCCGAAGGAGACCGGGTCGTTCCTGACCTGGGTCGCCTACGCCGCCTACCTCCACGCCCGTGCGACGCGGGGGACCCGTGGCCGGTCGGCGGGCTGGATCGCGCTGTGGGCGTTCGCCGTGCTGATGTTCACCTACTACGGGGTGAACCTGGTGATCGTCGGTCTGCACTCGTACGCGGGGCTGTAGGCAACCGCCGGGGCGTCGACTGCGAACCACCTGTGCGCCGACCGTGGAAGTGGCGGTCGGGGTCGCTGCACCCGGTCGGGCGCCGGCGGGGTGCCCCGCAGCCGGCGAGGACGACGTGATCACCACCCAGCGGATGGTCGGGACCCCCCGACCGAGCGCGACGAGGACCCCCGCGGTCCGGTTCGCGCGCGCCGCCGGCGTGGTCTACTGCTCGGCCGGGATCGTCGGCTTCGGCGTGACCGGTTTCAGCTCGATGACGACCACCCGCGGTGCCGTGCTGCTCGGCTTCGAGGTCAACGGCATCCAGAACCTGCTCCACCTGCTGGTCGGTATCACCCTGGTCGCTGCGGCCGGCGCCTCCCCCGAGGCGGCGCGGGTCGCGACGATGCTCGCCGCCGCGGCCTTCGCCGTGGTCGGCCTGTTCGGGATCGGCGTCGTCGGCACCGACGGCAACGTCCTCGCCGTCAACACCGCGACCATCACCGCCCACCTGCTCACCGCAGCGATCGCCGGCACCTGCGCGGTCCTGCCCACCGACCGCCGACCTTGAACCTCGACGACCGAGAGATGCCGATGGAACCCGACCGCCGAAGACGGTTGACCCCCCTCCCGGGGGGCAAGACCGTGCCGGACGAGGACCTGATGGCTGCGGTCGCCCGTGGCGACCAGGCGGCGTTCGCTGACCTGTTCGACCGGTTCGCAGGCTCCGTCTACGGGGTCGTGAAGCGGGTCGTCCGCGACCCCTCGCAGTCCGAGGAGGTCGCACAGGAGGTGCTCGTCGAGGTCTGGCGCACCGCGACCCGGTTCGACCCCGACCGTGGGACCGTCCAGACCTGGATCCTCACCATGGCCCACCGACGGGCCATCGACCGGGTCCGCAGCGAGCAGGCCAGCCGAGACCGCACCGAACGCATCGCCATCCGCGACCGGTCGCGCGCCTTCGACGAGGTCGCCGAGGAGGTGGAGCTGCGGTTCGAGCACCAACAGGTGCGCGAGGCGCTGTCCGCCCTCACCGATCTGCAGCGCGAGGCGGTGGAGCTGGCCTACTACGGCGGCCACACCTACCGCGAGGTCGCCGACCTGCTCGACACCCCGCTCGGGACCGTCAAGACCCGCATGCGCGACGGTCTGATCCGTATGCGCGACGCTATGGGGGTGGCTCGATGAGCTACCTCGGAGGGACCACGATGTCTGCCGACATCCACACGCTGGCCGGTGCCTACGCCGTCGACGCGCTCCCCGACGATGAGCGCGAGATGTTCGAGGTCCACCTCGACGCCTGCGACGCCTGCCGCCAGGAGGTCGCCGAGCTCCAGGCGACGGCCGCCCGGCTCGGCAGCGCGTCCGCGGTCACGCCACCGCCCGGGCTCCGCGACGCGGTCCTCGGCCGGATCGACGACGTCCGGCAGGAAGCCCCGCCCCGTCCTGCCTCGCGGCAGGAGGTCACCAGCATCTCGCCCGCGCGTCGGTGGCTGAGCTCGGTCGCCGCGCCGGCCGCCGCGATCGTCGCGATCGCCGTCCTCGGTCTGTCCGCGGTCGTCGCGAACCTCGGCAACCGCATCGACCAGCTCGAGACCTCGACGACCCAGCTGACCGACGTGATGGCTGCCGCCGACGCGCAGGTCATCGACGTCGACACGGGCGGTCCCGAGACCGTTCGCGTGGTGATGTCCACCGCCCGCAACGAGGCCGTCTTCCTCGTCGACGGGATGGAAGCGGCACCGGACGGGCACGCCTTCGTCCTGTGGCTGATCGACGACCAGGGTGCCGCCGAGCCGGCGGGCACCCTCTCGGTCGACGAGCGTGGCCGTGCGACCCGGGTCCTGGCCGGCGAGCTCTCGACCACCGTGGCGATCGGCGTGACCGTCGAACCCGACGATCAGCCGATCCGTCAGCCCACCACCGACCCGATCATGGTCGCCGAGCTCACCACCTGACGTTCACCCGCGCGCGACAGCGATCGCGGCGCGGAGGCTCGACCGGGTCACCTTGCCCATCGCGTCGCGCGGCAGTTCCTGCACGAAGGTCACCCGCCGGGGCGCGAACGCGGCGGGGTGATCACCCCGCACGTGCTCGCGGAGGTCCGCCTCCGTGGGTGGTGCGGCGAGGTCGCGGGGGACGACCACGGCGTGGACGCGCTCGCCCCACTCGGGATCGGGTTCGCCGACGGCGGTGGCATCGGCCACGTCCGGGTGCGACCGCAGGGCGGCGACCACCACCGCGAGCGGGACGTTCTCGCCGCCGCTGACGACCACGTCGTCGGCGCGACCGAGCACCGTCAACCTGCCGTCCTCACCGAGACGACCGACGTCGCTGGTGGTGAACCAACCGTCGTCGTCGACGGTGGCGGCCGTCGCCGTGGGGTCCCCCCGGTACCCGCTGAAGAGCATCTCACCCCGCAGACGGATCCGATCGTCGCCGGCGAGCGCGACCTCGGCGCCCGCGAGCGGGTGACCGTCGTACACGCACCCGCCGCAGGTCTCGGTCATGCCGTAGCTGGTCACCACCTCGATGCCGGCGACGGCTGCGCGTTCGAGCAGGTCGCCGGACGCGGCGGCGCCGCCGAGCAGGACCTGCCTCGGTCCGGCCGCCCCGTCACGGGCCAGCCAGCGGTGCAGCTGGGTCGGGACCACGGCGACGTGGTCGGCGCCGGGTCGCAGGAGCGCATCGAGGTCGCCCGGCGCGACGACGTCCGGGGTCGTCCCGAGCGCCCACCCGCGCCGCAGCGCCGCCAGCCCGGCCACGTGGTGGAGCGGCAAGGGAACGCGCCAGACGGCGTCGTGCTGCACGCCGAGCCGCGCGAGCGAGGCGGCGGTCGACGCGTCGAGCGCGGCGGACGTCAGCGTCACCCCCTTGCGGGTCCCGGTCGATCCCGAGGTGGCCACCACGAGCGCGACGCCGTCGTCGGTCGGCAGCGGATCCGGCAGCGCACAGCCGTCGGGATCGTCGAAGCTGGCGAGCCGGTCCGGTCGGAGGGCTGCCAGCAGCGCCTCCACCTCGGCGCGCGACGCCTCCGGGTCCAGCGGGAGGACCGCGTCCCCGGCCTCCCAACGCGCCCGGACCGCCTCCGCCGCCTCGCCGGTGGACGGCAGGGGCAGCGCGATCAGCCGTGCCACTGGCGCCTCCGGACCCGTCGACGTCGTCAGCGTAGGCTGCGGACCCGTGCGCCGACCGGCGTGCCCTTCCTCCGATGAACGGGAACGAGCCGTGGTCTCCGAGCTGTTCGATGCCGACCGCTGGCGCACCGTGCCCGGCTTCGAGGACCTCACCGACGTCACCTACCACCGCGCCGTCGACCAGGGGACGGTGCGGGTGGCCTTCGACCGTCCGGAGGTGCGCAACGCCTTCCGGCCCCACACCGTCGACGAGCTGTACCGGGTCCTCGAACATGCCCGCACCACCAGCGACGTCGCGTGCGTGCTGCTGACCGGCAACGGTCCGTCCCGGAAGGACGGCGGCTGGGCCTTCTGTTCGGGTGGGGACCAGCGCATCCGCGGCAAGGACGGCTACCAGTACGAGCCCCAGGATCCTCCCCGGGGGGAGGATCGAGGCGGCCCTTCCGCAGTTCCTGGGCCGCCGATGGAGGGGCGAGCTCGTGTCGGTCGGCTGCACATCCTCGAGGTGCAGCGGCTCATCCGGTTCTCCCCGAAGGCCGTCATCGCCGTGGTCCCCGGGTGGGCTGCCGGCGGTGGTCACTCGCTGCACGTGACCTGCGACCTGACGATCGCCTCGCGCGAGCACGCCCGGTTCAAGCAGACCGATCTCGACGTCGCGTCCGTCGACGGTGGGTTCGGGTCGGCCTACCTCGCCACCCAGGTGGGGCAGAAGTTCGCGCGTGAGATCTTCCTGCTCGGCGACGAGTACTCCGCCGAGGACGCCCACCGCATGGGCATGGTCAACCGCGTGGTCGATCACGCGGAGCTCGAGGCCACCGCGCTCGAGTGGGCCGCCCGCATCGGTGGCAAGTCACCGACCGCCCTCCGGATGTTCAAGTTCGCGATGAACCTGCCCGACGACGGTCTCATCGGCCAGCAGGTGTTCGCCGGCGAGGCGACGCGGCTCATCTACGGCACCGACGAGGCGCAGGAGGGCCGCGACAGCTTCCTCGAGAAGCGCGACCCCGACTGGTCGCCGTACCCCTACCACTACTGAGCAGCGAACGAAGGCACGAGACCAGGATTGCATGCTATCCCGGTAAGGCGGCAACCTCGGGGTGTTGAGGGAAGCGGGAGAAGCGCTTGATCCGGTCGTTCCGCGACTCGGCTACCGAAGCTCTGTTCCACGGCGAACGGGGCAAGGCGATCCGGCGGCTCTCGCCCGACATTCGCTCGGCGGCGACACGGAAACTGGACATGCTCAACGCGGCCAGGGAGCTGGACGATCTCCGCGCCCCGCCAGGGAACCGGCTGGAACCGCTCAAGGGCGACCTCCGAGGCAAGTACAGCATCCGGGTGGACGACCAGTGGCGCATCGTCTTCGGTTGGGAGTCCGGCGATGCGTACGAGGTCGAGATCACCGACTACCACTGAGGAGCCGCCATGTTGCCGAGGAAGCGGACGCCGATGCACCCGGGCGAGATCCTGAGCGAGGAGTTCCTGGGGCCACTCGCGCTCACGCAGGTTGCGCTGGCGCAGCACGTGGGCGTTCCGGTGCAGCGGATCAACGAGCTCGTGCGTGGGAAGCGGGGCGTGACGCCGGAGACGGCCTGGCTGTTCGCTGGCGCGTTCGGAACCACGCCGGAGTTCTGGCTGAATCTCCAGTCGAACCACGACCTCGTACGAGCACGGCCGACCCGTGAGGTGCGCCAGCTCACCGGCGCCGGCTGACCCGGCGGCCGTTCGTCGCGATCAGGCGGCCCAGCGGACGGGGACGTCGTGAGCCTCGAAGGCGCGATCGGCGGTGACCAGCTCCGAGCCTTCGAGTTGTGCTGCGCCACCAGCAGGCCGGCGTCGCCGACAGGGTCTCCTCGATGGATCCCACGAACAGGTCGAGCTGCATGTGCGGAGCGTACGCCGGGGTCGCCGCGCCAGGGCGACGTTGCTCTTGGGTGGTGCGAGGTGGGGAGTCCGCCTGACCGTAGGCTGGCACCGATGACGACGACCAACGGCGCTGTGGGCGCGAGCACCTGGATCGAGGCGGCACGTCCCCGGACGTTGCCCGCCGCGGTCGCGCCGGTGCTGGTCGGGACTGCTTCCGCGGAAGCAGCACCCGGCGACCTCGATCTCGGCCGTGCCGTGCTGGCGTTGGTGGTCGCGCTCGCGCTCCAGGTCGCGGTGAACTACGCCAACGACTACTTCGACGGGGTCAAGGGTGTCGACACCGAGGCCCGCACGGGGCCGCGGCGTGCCGTCGCGGCCGGACTGGTCAGCCCCGGCGGCATGAAGCGCGCCATCGCGGTCGCCCTCCTGGTCGCGGGCCTCGCGGGGCTGACGCTGGCGGTGCTGGTCGGTTGGGAGCTGTTGCTCGTCGGCGTCGCCGCGGTGCTCGCCACGCTCGGCTACTCCGGCGGGTCCAAGCCGTACGCGTCGGCCGGGCTCGGGGAGGTGTTCGTCTTCGTGTTCTTCGGGGTGGTCGCCACCGTCGGTTCGCAGTACGTGCAGGACGAACGGATCGGGCTCGTGGCCGTGCTCGCGTCCCTGGCCATGGGAGCCCTCGCCACCGCGCTGCTGGTGGTCAACAACCTGCGGGATATCCCCTCCGACACGGCCGTCGGCAAGCGGACGCTCGCGGTCCGGCTCGGCGAGGCCCGGACCCGGACCCTCTACGTCGGCCTCGTCCTGGCCGCCTTCCTGGTGCTCGCCCCCCTCGTGCTCGTGACGGGGAAGGGGTGGCTCGTCGCGCCCGTGTTGGCCCTGGTCGTCGCCTGGCGCGGGATCGAGCTGGTGCGGCACGCCCCGCTCGGTCCGCGGCTCGTCGCGGCGCTCGGGCACACCGCGCAGGCGCAGCTGCTGTTCGCGGTGTTGCTCGCGACCGCGCTGCTCGTCACGGGCGCCGGAGGTGATGTGTGAGCTCCCCGGGACCCGCTGCGGGGGACCTCGACCGGCTCGTCCCGTTCGTGCTGCCGATGCGGCTGCGGTTCCGCGGGGTCACCTCGCGGTCGGGCGTGCTGCTCCACGGCCCGGCAGGGTGGGGGGAGTTCTCACCGTTCCCGGAGTACGGCCCCGGCTACGCGTCGAGGTGGCTCGCGGCCGCCCGCGCCGCTGCGCTGGACCCGTTCCCCCCGCCGGTGCGGGACCGCGTCCCGGTCAACACCACCGTCCCCGCCGTCGACCCTGCCACCGCCCGCCGCCTGGTCGCCCGCAGCGGTTGCACGACCGCCAAGGTCAAGGTCGGCGAGGCGGGCCAGGACCTCGCGGCGGACGTCGACCGGGTCGCCGCGGTCCGCGACGCGCTCGGCCCGACCGGACGGATCCGTGTGGACGCCAACGCCGCTTGGGACGTCGAGACCGCCGTGCTCGCGATCGGCCGGCTCGACACCGCGGCCGGTGGTCTCGAGTACGTCGAGCAGCCGTGCGCGACCCTGTCCGAGCTCGCCGAGGTCCGGCGGCGGGTCGACGTGCCCCTGGCGGCGGACGAATCCGTGCGGACCGCCGATGACCCGCTGCGGATCGCGGGGCTCGACGCGGCCGACCTCGTGGTCATCAAGGTCCAGCCGCTCGGCGGCGTCCAGCGCGCCCTCGAGGTGGTCGACGCCGCGGGCCTGCCCGCGGTCGTGTCGTCCGCGCTCGAGACCTCGGTCGGCCTGGCCGCCGGCGTGGCGCTCGCGGCGGCCCTACCCGAGCTGCCCTACGCCTGCGGTCTCGGGACGGCCACGCTGCTGGCCGCGGACGTCACCGACCGACCGCTCGAACCGGTCGACGGTCACGTCGAGGTCCGTCGGATCGAACCCGACCCGGCGCTGCTCGACCAGGCCACCCCTGATCCGGACACCGCGCTCGCGCTGATCGAGCGGCTCGGTGCCGCGTCCGCCCACCTCGCCGGCTGAAGGCAGCTCGATGCGCGCGCAGAACCCGTCGCACGCCCAGGCGCTCGTCCTCGTCGATGAGTTGGCCCGGTGCGGGGTGACCGACGCCGTCCTCGCCCCCGGGTCCCGGTCGGCAGCGCTCGCGATGACGCTGCACGACGACCCGAGGATCCGGTTGCACGTCGAGGTGGACGAGCGCTCCGCCGGGTTCCTGGCGGTCGGCCTCGGCCGAGGCAGCGGCCGGCCCGCGGCGGTCGTGGTCACCTCCGGATCCGCCGTCGCGAACCTCCACCCGGCCGTCATCGAGGCCGACACCGGTGGGGTCCCACTGCTGCTGCTCACCGCGGACCGGCCGCCGGAGCTGCGTGGGACCGGCGCGAACCAGGCGATCGACCAGCTCCACCTGTTCGGCGGCAGCGTGCGGTGGTTCTGCGAGGTGGGGGTCGCCGAGGACCGCGAGGACGCCCCGGCTTACTGGCGGTCGGTGGTGGCCCGTGGTGTCGCGGCTGCCGTCGGTCTCGGTGCCTCCGCAGGCCCGGTGCACCTCAACCTGCCGTTCCGGGAACCGACCGTCCCCGCCAGCGACGACGGGCGTACGTCCGCTCCGCCGTTCGCGTCGCCCACCGAGGGACGTAGCGACCGGCGCCCGTGGGTCACCGTCACGCGCGCCCCGCGCCGCCCGAACGACGAGGACGTCGCCGCCCTCGCCGGACGGATCCTCGCGACCGAGCGGGGCCTGATCGTCGTCGGTGCCACGGGCGTGAGCGCCGCCGACGACCACGTCGGCCCGATCCACGCCCTGGCCCGGGCGTCCGGCTACCCGGTCCTGGCCGAACCCGCGTCGAACGCGCGCGTGCCCGGCGCCATCGCTCACGCCCACCACCTGCTCGGTCACGCCGGGTTCGCCGGTGCCCACCGACCCGACCTGGTGCTCCGCATCGGCCGGACCGGCGTGTCGCGCAACCTCGCTCGGCTGCTCGGGTCCGACGTCCCGCAGGTGCTCATCGATCCGGACGGCAGCTGGCACGACCCGGAACGTGCCATCGCCGACCTGCTGGTGGCCGACGTCGCCGCGACCTGCACGGCGCTCGCCGACCTGTTGGCGGTCCCTGCCTCGTCGGAGTGGGCGGCGAGGTGGCACGACGCGGACGCGGCCGCGGAGGGCGCCCTCACCGCCGTGCTCGACGGCGACGACACCCTGACCGAGCCGCGCCTCGCGCGTGACCTCGCGGCGGTCCTCCCCGACGCCACCACGTTGGTCGTCGGCTCCTCGATGCCGATCCGCGACCTCGACCAGGTGCTGCGCCCCCGCGACGGCCTGCGCATCGTCGCCAACCGGGGCGCGTCCGGGATCGACGGGGTCGTGTCCACGGCGCTCGGGGTGGCCATCGCGGACGCCACCAGCGAGGGTCCCGATCGCCGCCCGACGGTCGCCCTCATCGGTGACCTCACCCTGCTGCACGACGCCAACGGCCTGCTGCTCTCGGCCGACCTCGAACGGCTCGACTGCACCTTCGTGGTCGCCGACAACGACGGCGGGGGCATCTTCTCGTTCCTGCCGCAGGCCGGCTACCCGGCGTCCTTCGAGCGGGTCTTCGGCACGCCACACGGCCGGGACCTGGCCCACCTCGCCGCGCTGCACAGCATGGGCTACCACCGCGTCGAGCGGGCCGCTGACCTGCGAGGCGTGCTCACCGCGACCCGCCGATCGGGTGGGCTGCAGCTGATCCACGTCCGCACCGACCGTGCCGCCAACCGTCAACTCCACGAGCGGATGACCCGCACGGTCCACGACGCCCTCGACGGCCTGGCCTGACCGACGCCTCGCCTGCTGCCTACCGGTAGGCGGGGAGGGGCAGATGCGCCCCCGGTCGCCTACCGGTAGGGCACACGGTCGCCTACCGGTAGGCGGGGAGGGGCTGGTCTGCCCCCTGGGGTCTACCGGTAGGCGGG
>NZ_JBBEBZ010000161.1:0-10586 GCF_040882075.1 Nitriliruptor sp. | reverse complement strand
GGGGTCTACCGGTAGGCGGGGAGGGGCTGGTCTGCCCCCTGGGGTCTACCGGTAGGCGGGGAGGGGCTGGTCTGCCCCCTGGGGTCTACCGGTAGACCCCAGGAGGTTCGCCTACCGGTCGGCGTCGAGGGCGGCCTGCATGGCCAGGAGCTTGAGGCGGGTCTCCTCGAGCTCGTCCTCCGGCAGGGACGCGGCGACGACCCCGACGCCGGCGAACAGCCGGGCCCGGGCACCGGCGAGCTCGGCGCACCGCAGGGCGATCCCCCACTCGCCGTCACCGTTCGCGTCGATCCACCCGACGGGGGCGGCGTAGCGGCCGCGGTCCATCCCCTCGAGCTCGCGGATGACGGCGAGCGCCCGGTCGCGCGGCGTGCCGCCGACCGCCGCGGTCGGGTGCAGGTCGGCGACCACCTCCAGGACCGACGCGGGCGCGGCGAGGTGGCCCTCGAAGGTCGTGGCGAGGTGCTGGACGTTGTCCAGCCGCAGCAGCCGGGGTTCGGGGTCTTCGGTCAGATCGGTGCAGCGCGGTGCCAGGACGGTGCGGACCGAGTCGGCGGCCAGCTGGTGCTCGTAGCGGTCCTTGTCCGAGCCGAGCAGCGCGGCACCGAGGGCGGCGTCGTCGGCCTCGTCGGGCGAGCGACCGGTGGTCCCGGCGAGCACGCGCGACACGACCCGGTCGCTGTGACGGGCGAGCAGCAGCTCGGGTGTCGCCCCGACGAGCCCCTCAACGACGAAGGTGTGGCAGCTCGGGAAGCGGCGTGCCAGGCGGCGTGCGAGGTCCAGCGGATCGAACGGCTCCTGCGACCACACCGCGTGATCACGGGCGAGCACGACCTTGTCGAGCTCCCCGGCGCGCAGCCGGTCCACGGCGGTGGCGACGGCCTCGAGCCACCGCAGGTCCGGCTTCGACGAGCCGGCGAACCGCGGACGGTCGCGGGCAGGTTCGACCGGGGGAGCGCTGGCCGGGCCGGGAGCGGGCTCGGCGCCGTCGGCATCGACCGTCGTCAACCACGTGGCCCCGTCACGGCGGCCCACGAGCACCCGCGGGATCACCAGCGCGGAGCTCGACGCGTCCGCGTCGAAGCTGAACGAGCCGAACGCGGTCAGTCCGCTGCCCGGGACCTGCACCTCGTCGTCGACCTCCGCGTCGGCGACGAGCTCATCGAACGTCGCCTCGGCGCGGGCGAACCGGTCCGCGCCCGGGCCGGGGGCCAGCCGGGCCGCCACGCCCCAGCCGACCAGCCCCTCACCGCGGCGCACCCACGCGTGGGCCTCGGCGGAGGTCGGCGGCAGGTCCAGCAACGACCGATCGTCGTCGAACCGGCGGGTGACGACGCGCAGGGTCACCCCGCGCCTCCATCGTCCTCGTCACCGTCCGTCGTCTGGGCCGCGATCTGGTCGGCGGCGGCGGCCAGCAACCGGCGTCGCGTGTGGTGGGCGACGAGCCGCTCGGTGGCGGGCAGCATCACGCGGTAGGCGGTGACCAACCGCTCGGCAGCCTCGGAGTCGTCGAGCGCCGTCCCGCGTACCGGGTCGCGGACGAAGCGCAGGAACGCGTCGACGGCGTGGTCGGCCACCTCGCGGACGGCGGCATCCGTCCGGCGGCCGAGGTCCAGCAGCTCACCGAGCGGTAACCCGGCCTCGACCAGCGCCAACCCGGCGCGGACCGCGTCGGCGTCGGCGCGCGAGAACCGTGCGACGCCGTCGTGGTCCACGTGGTGGGGCAACAGCAAGCCCGCGCGGGCGATCGACTCGAGCAACGCCCGGGTCGCCCCGACCTCGCTCGCGAGCGCATCGAGGTCGAACGGCGCCTCCTCGTCGTCGCTGACGGCGGCCGCCAGGGCCGCGTCGGGACGCGACAGCGGTCCATCGGGATGCGACGGCGGTCCATCGGGATGCGACGGCGGACCGTCGGGGTCCGACGGTCCACGGTCCGGCAGCGGGGGAAGCGGAGGCACGCCCGGAGGCTACGCCACCCATCGGGAGCGCAGCCCGCCCCGCGAGGTCAGCCCCGTCGGGAGCGCAGCCCGCCCCGCGAGGTCAGCCCCGTCGGAACAGGCCCTTGCGGCCGGACCTCGTGCCGCGGCCACCGTCGCCGCGCGCGGTGAACGAGCCGTCGAACGGCGACAGCAAGGGCGGTGCCGGCTGGTCGGGGCTGGCCTGGTCGTCCGCGTCCGAGGTCCCGGAGGAGCGGGTGGTCTCCGGTTGAGCCGGCTGATCACCCTCGGTCGTCGTGGCCGGGGGCGGGGGCGAGCCCTCGGACGGCGACGCCGCGTCACGGTCGTCGAGGGTCCGCACGGCAGCTGCCAGGTTGGCCAGCGCATCGAGGTCGGACGTCTCGTCGGACGAGCTCGCAGGAGCCGGCGTCCCGGGCGAAGCCGAGACCGGCTCGGGTGTGGCAGGCAGCGGTGGGGGCGAGCTCGCCGCCGTCGGCGTCGGCGCCGACGGAGCGTCGAGCGACGGTGACGCCGACGGAGCGTCGATGGATGGTGGTGCTGGCGGCGACGGTGGCGCCGGCGTCGAAGGGACCTCCGACGCGGCCGCCGCGGCATCCGAGGCAGCTCCGAGGTCACCGAGCGCGTGCAGCTCGCGGAGCAGGTCCTCCGGTGGCGGCGGCGGGACTGGAGCCTGCGCTCCGGTGCCTGGCACGGACGGCGGTCGCGCGGCACGGCTCTCGCCGGTCGCTGCGGGCCCGGCCTCTGGCTCGACGACGCCCACCCAGGGTTGTGGCTCGTCGGGGTGCGGGGTGTTCGAGCCGATGACGGCCGCGACGCGGGCTCCGGCGGCACCGACGGTGTGACCCTCGGGGCACCGGCCCGACGGGTCGATCATCGCCGGGGTCCCGCAGTCGATGCAGTGGACGAAGGGCACAGCGGTCTCCTGGCGGTCGGTGCGGTGCGGGGCGCGGCCGTCGACGGCGGCGGTCGGTCCGGCCGGCCGCCCGCGCTGTAGCCTCGCGCGGCGCACGCCCCCTGTCGTCCCCCCATCGGCACGTGGTGGCCTCGTGTTGAGCACCACCGCTCGATCGTCCGCCTCCCGCACCGTGTCCGAGGCGCCCTCCGGAGGAGCCGTGACCGCCACCCGCACCGCGTCCGGGCACGATCTGCCCGCTGCCGGCCGTGAGGGCAAGGACGCCGCGCTGGTCCAGGCCATGTTCGACCGGGTCGCCCCGCGTTACGACCTCGCCAACACCGCGCTGTCGCTCGGTCAGGACGCGCACTGGCGACGCGTGGTCGCGCAGGCCGCGCGCCCCGCCGACGCCGACGTGCTCGACGTCGCCGCTGGTCCGGGCAACGTCGCGACCGAGCTGGTCGCTCGCGGCGCACGCTCGGTGGTCGCCCTCGACCTCTCCGAGCAGATGCTGCGCGTGGGGTACGACCGGGGCCACCAGGGCATCCACTGGGTGAACGGGGACGCCCTGGCGCTGCCCTTCCCGGCCGCGAGCTTCGACGCCCTGACCATCTCGTTCGGGCTGCGCAACGTGCCGGACCCCGAGGCGGCGGCTCGCGAGTTCGCCCGGGTGCTGCGTCCCGGCGGCCGGGTCGTGGTGTGCGAGTTCGCCGCGCCGACCTGGCGGCCGTTCCGCGAGGTCTACCGCCGCTACCTCGTCGGCGCCGTCCCCGGTCTCGCCCGCGTGGTGTCCTCGTCGCCCGACGCCTACGTCTACCTCGCCGGATCCATCCTGGCGTGGCCCGATCGACGCACCGTCGCCGGCTGGTTCGAGGCGGCCGACTTCGCCGAGCTGCAGGTCAAGGACCTGGCCGGCGGGATCGTCGCCGTGCACCGGGGTTTCCGCCGGTGAACCCCGCCTCGCCCGGCACCCGGGCCCGCACGCTCGCTCACCGACGAGCCCGGCCGGTGGCCACGCTGCTGGCGCTCCTGCTCCTGCTGGCCGCGTGCACGTCCGAGCGCGACCCCTCGCAGGAGCTCGCGGACGCCGTCCAGGCCACGGCCGCCGAACCGTTCTCGTTCGGCGTCTCGGCGCGTGCCGACCGGGCCGCGCTCGACCAGCTCGGCGGCGACGCGCTCGCGGCCGCCAGCTTCCTCGAGGGAGCGGGGATCGACGGCGCCCGCGACCCCGACGGCCGGCTGCGGATCGCGGTGACGCTCGGGGGGGATGCGCCGCTGCTCGAGGTGATCGCCGAGAGCGGCGACGCGATGCTGCTGCGGACCGGTCTCGGTGCCGTGCTCGGGCTCGAGGGCCGGGATCCGAGCGACGCGCTCGAGCCCGCTCTCGACCGGCTGGGCATCGACGCTGTGGGCCGTGAGGCGCTGGTCACGTCGTTCTCCGGTGGGTGGGTGGCGCTGACCGACATCGACGAGCTGGGTGAGCTGGTCGGGGCTGCGACGGGGGAGGACGCGGGCTCGGACGTCAGAGCGTTCGGGCTCGCCGACCTGCTGGCAGCGATCGAGGTGACCGGCGCCCGCGACGCGGGCGAGATCCGTCGTCTGGACATCGAGGTCGAGACCGCCGTGCTGCTCGAGCGGCTCGGGTTCGACGCGGGGGACGCCGCCTCGGACCGCACGGTCCCGGGCACCGTGGACCTGCGCGACGGCAAGGTGTCGGAGGTTCGCGTCGAGCTCAGCGGCGGCGATCTGACCGACCCAGCCGGGGGACCGGACGCGGATCGCGACGGGGGCGAGGACGGCGAGGGCGACGCGCAGACCGGCGTCGTCGAGCTCGTCCTCACGATCGACCCCGTGACCGAGGGCGATGCCGTGGAGCGGCCCCAGCCCGGCGCCGAGCTGACCGCAGCGCAGCTCATCGACCTCGTCGAGCGGCTCCAGCCGGCTGCGGAGGCTGGCGACGTGCCGTCACCGTGACCCCGGCGCAGCGACCCCGTTCAGCTCACCCCGCCCCCGAGGTAGACTGCGCCGCTCGTGAAGGTTTTCACGAGCGGAGCGATCGGGGCGGCTCGCACCCACCGGTCCCACCGGTCCCACCGGATCGACCGGCCTCCGCCCACCACCGCTAGGAGCTCCGATGGCCACGACGCTCGACCCGGTGACCTCCGCCGACGTCGTCGTCGCTGGCGCCGGGCCCGGGGGTGCCGCGGCAGCCGCCCACCTCGCCTCCCTCGGCTACGACGTGGTCCTGCTCGAGAAGGACCGCTTCCCCCGGGACAAGGTCTGCGGGGACGGCCTCACCCCCCGCGTCGTCGGTGAGATGCTCCAGCTCGGCATGGTCGACGAGGCGCACGGGCGCGTCGACGGCTGGGCCACCCAGCGGGGGCTGCGCATCCACGGTGGATCGACCGTCATGGAGCTGCCGTGGCCGGAGCTCGACGACTGGCCGTCCTGGGGTGCGACCGCGACGCGCAAGGTCTTCGACGAGGCCGTCGCACGCCGGGCGCAGGCCGCCGGGGCGCAGCTCCACGAGGGGGTCGCCGTGACCGGTCCCCGCTGGCGCGACGCGTCGCAGAGCCGTGCTGCCGGCGTGACCTGGCGTGACGAGGACGGTCGTGAGGGTGAGGTCCGCGCCCCCGTGGTCATCGCTGCCGACGGTGCGTCCGGGGGGCTCGGCAAGCACCTCGGTGTGACCCGTCGCAGCGACCGCCCGATGGCCGTCGCCGCCCGGACCTACTACCGCTCGTCACGCTCCGACGACCCGTGGATCAGCTCGTTCCTCGACCTGACCGATGCGGCCGGGAACCTGCTGTCGGGGTACGGCTGGGTCTTCCCCCTCGACGACGGCACGATCAACGTCGGGCTCGGGCTGCTGTCGACGTCCAAGGACTTCCAGGCGGTCAGCTACAGGAAGCTCCTCGGGTCCTGGGCGGGTGGTATCGCCGACGAGTGGGAGACCACCGAAGCCAACCGGACCGACGCGATCCGCTCCGGCCCCATCCCCATGGGCTTCAACCGCACCCCGTTGCACCAGCGGGGTGTCCTGCTCGTCGGGGACAGCGGCGGCATGGTCAACCCGTTCAACGGCGAGGGCATCTCCTACGCCATGGAGGCGGCGCGGCTGGCGGCCGACGTCGTCGACCGCGCCATGACCACCAAGCGGACCGCCGACCTCGACGCCTACGACCGCGAGCTCCGGCAACGGTGGGGTGGCTACTACACGCTCGGCAAGGTGTTCGCCGAGCTGGTCGGGCACCCGGCCGTCATGCACGCCTGCACCACCTACGGCATGCCGATCCGTCCGCTCATGGAGCTGGTCTTCAAGCTGATGGCGCACCTGACCGACCGCCACCCGTCGGACACCAAGGACGTGATCATCAACACCCTCTCGCGGCTGGTACCGGCCGCGTGAGGCGCGCGACCCTGACCTCCGGTGGCGTGGCGTCTTGCGACCCGCGACGGCCCACCCCTACCGTTGCGCGCGACCGGGGCCGTGTGTCCCGCGCGTCGCTCCGACTCCGCGTGCCGAACCTGGTCCGCTGAGCGCCACCTCCACCTGCCGCACCCCACGCGGAGACGCCACCGATGCTGTCCGAGTACCTCCCGATCCTGTTGCTGGCCGGGCTGTCGATCGCCTTCGCCGGCGGGTCGCTGCTGGTCAGCTCCATGGTGGGTCCCCGCGCCCCGAACCCGACCAAGCTCTCGGCCTACGAGAGCGGGAACGTCCCGCAGGCCAAGATCCGCGGATCGCGTTTCTCGGTGAAGTTCTACATGGTCGCCATGATGTTCCTGATCTTCGACGTCGAGGCGGTCTTCCTCTACCCGTGGTCGGTGGTCTTCCGCTCGCTCGGGTGGTTCGGGCTGGCCCAGATGAGCATCTTCCTCGGGATCCTCGGGGTCGCCTTCGTGTACGAGATCGGCCGTGGAGGTCTCGAGTGGGACTAGAGAACAAGCTCCCCAACGGCGTCCTGCTCACCAACCTCGAACGGTTCGTGAGCTACTCGCGGTCCACGTCGATGTGGCCGGCCACCTTCGGCCTGGCCTGCTGCGCCATCGAGATGATGGCCGCCGGCGGTCCGCGCCACGACATCGGCCGGTTCGGCATGGAGGTCTTCCGCGCGTCGCCGCGGCAGGCGGACCTGATGATCGTCGCCGGTCGGGTGAGCCAGAAGATGGCCCCGGTCCTGCGTCGCATCTACGACCAGATGTCGGACCCCAAGTGGGTCCTGTCGATGGGCGTGTGCGCCACCTCGGGCGGGATGTTCAACAACTACGCCCTGGTGCAGGGCGTGGACCACATCGTCCCGGTCGACATGTACGTGCCCGGGTGCCCGCCACGCCCCGAGATGCTGCTCGACGGCATCCTGAAGCTGCGCGAGCAGGTCCGGACCTCGACCTTCGCTGAGCTGGCGGACCACTCGTGAGCGACCAGCCCACCACCGCGACGACCGCCGAGACCCCGGCGATGCCGGCCACCGACCACGCCCCGGCGACCGTGCGGGGGACCCTCGGTTCCCCGCTCTCGCACGAGGCGCTCACCCTCCGGATCCTCGATCGCTTCCCGACGGTGCGCACCGACGTCCACCGCGGTGAGCTGACCTTCTTCGTCGACCCTGGTGAGGTCGTCGACCTGCTGACCTTCTGCCGCGACGATGACGACCTGTCGTGCGCGCTGCTCGCCGACCTGTCGGGCGTGCACTTCCCGGCGGGCGAGCACGTCGTCGAGCGCCAGGCGTCGACCACCGGCTGGCCGGAGCACCGGGTGTCGCGCGACGTCGGGGTCGTCGAGGTGCTCTACGTCCTGCGCTCGATCGCGCGCAACCACTGGTTCCGCGTCTCGGTCGCCGTGTCCGATGTCGAGGGCGAGTCGACGGTCCCGACGGTCACGCATCTGTTCCCGACGGCGAACTTCCACGAACGCGAGGTCTACGACCTGTTCGGCGTGGTCTTCGAGGGCCACCCGAACCTCGAACGGATCCTCATGCCCGACGACTGGCTCGGCCACCCGCAGCGCAAGGACTACCCGCTCGGTGGCGTCGACATCACCTACAAGAACGACAAGTTCATCCCGCCGCCGGACGAGCGCGACATCCGGGAGATCGTCGAATGAGCGGCGTTGTTGCCCCGTGCACGGGGCACCATCGGTCCGGAGCCCTGTTGCCCTTCGAGGCGACGACGACGGTCTCGGAGGTGGTGTCGTGAGCGCTCCCACGCAGCCCCCCACGCCCCACCCCGACGACGAGCTCTGGGTCGAGGGAGCCGACTGGGAGTCGGTCGTCGACGCGGTCGACGACCAACGCATGACCGTCAACATGGGGCCGCAGCACCCCTCGACCCACGGCGTGTTGCGCCTGCTCCTCGAGCTCGACGGCGAGATCGTCACCAAGCTGCAGCCGATCATCGGCTACCTGCACACCGGCATCGAGAAGAACGCCGAGTACCGGGCGTGGCACCAAGGTCCGACCTTCTTCACCCGCATGGACTACGTGGCGCCGCTGTTCAACGAGCACGCCTACTGCCTCGCGGTCGAGAAGCTGCTCGACATCCGGGTGCCGGAACGGGCCGAGGTCGCCCGCGTCATCCTGCTCGAGTTCAACCGCATCGCGTCCCACCTGATCTGGCTCGCCACCGGCGGTATGGAGCTCGGCGCGACGACCGTCATGACGATGGGCTTCGGGCTGCGCGAGCACATCCTCGACCTGTTCGAGTCGCAGTCGGGCCTCCGGATGAACCACGCCTTCTTCCGGCCAGGCGGCATCGCGCACGACCTCACCGACGACTTCGAGGCCCGGTGCGAGGCCCTGCTCGAGATGATCCCGGGCAAGATGCGGGACTTCGAGGATCTGCTGCGCAAGAACCCGATCTTCAACGACCGGCTGCGTGACGTCGGCTACATCGACGCCGACACCTGCCTGGCCTACGGCGTCACCGGCCCGATCCTGCGGGCTGCCGGCGTGCCGTGGGACCTGCGCAAGACCCAGCCGTACTCGGGGTACGAGCGCTACGACTTCGAGGTACCGACCTCCGACCTCGCCGACTGCTGGGGCCGCTTCGAGGTCCGCATCGCCGAGATCGACCAGTCGATGCGGATCATCCGTCAGGCGCTCGACCAGCTGCCGGCGGGCCGGGTCATGGTCGACGACAAGCACATCGCGTGGCCGTCCCAGCAGTCGCTCGGCGTCGACGGGGTGGGCAACGACCCCGAGTACATCCGGCACATCATGGGCGAGTCGATGGAAGCGCTCATCAACCACTTCAAGCTGGTGACGCAGGGCTTCACCGTCCCCGCCGGCCAGGTCTACGTCCCGGTCGAGTCGCCGCGAGGAGAGCTCGGCTACGCGGTCACCTCGGCGGGCACCAACAAGCCCTACCGGGTGCACGTGCGCGATCCCTCCTTCGTCAACCTCCAGGCGGCCGACGTGATGAGCCGCGGCGGGTCCGTCTCGGACGTCATCGTCGTCGTCGCCTCCCTCGACCCGATCATGGGTGGCGTCGACCGCTAGCCCGACCCCACCTCCCGCCACATCCCCCCGCCTCCCGTCACATCCCCCCCGCCTCCCGTCACATCCCCCCCGCCTCCCCGAGGTCCCGACCGTGCCCCTGACGCAGACCACGCGCGACGAGCTGGTAGCGCTGACGCAGCGCTACCCCATCGCGCGCTCCGCCCTCCTGCCGATGCTCCACCTCGTGCAGTCCTACGAGGGCTTCGTCAGCGAGGACGGCGTCGCGGTGTGCGCCGACGTGCTCGGGCTGACCAAGGCCGAGGTCGGTGCGGTCGCGACGTTCTACACCATGTTCAAACGGGAACCGGTGGGCGACTACCTGCTCAGCGTCTGCACGAACCCGACCTGCAAGATCGCCGGCGCGCAGGACATCTACGAGTCCTACGTCGAGGCGTGCGGCGGCGCCCACGTCGACCCGGAGGGTGGGGTGACCGTCGAGCACGCCGAGTGTCTCGGCATCTGTGACGCGGCCCCGGTGGTCCAGATCAACTACGAGATGTTCGGTCCCGTCACGCAGGACCAGGCGATGGACCTGCTGGCCAAGGCCAAGGCGGGTGACCCGCCCGCCTCGAACCGCTCGGGCGAGGTCCCGCCGACCTTCGCGGCCATCGAGCGCGAGCTGTCCGGCATCGACGACGGCGTCCACGACCAGCTCGTCGACGCCGCGCGCCGGCAGGCGACCGGGGACGTGCCACCGGCGGACCGCTCGGACGAGACCGACATCCCCGTCACCCACCCCGGCGGCGACCCGGCTGGCCACGGCGGGCGCGCGTTCGCCGCCGCCTTCGCTGGCAGCGACGGTGACGGTCCGGCGGCCGGCACGCCGGGTTCCGACGCCGACGCGACCACGGCATCGGCCGACGCGACCGAGGACCGTCCCGGGGTCGAGCACACCGCCGATGCGGGGGAGCAGGCCGCCGCCAGCGAGGTCGCCGACGAGGCGGGCTACGACGAGGGCAGCGAGCTCGCCGATCAGGTGACCGACCCGGCGCCCGAGACCCCGGCGGACGCCGACGTGGGCGCCGACGTGGGCGAGCAGGCCGGCGACCCGCCCTCCTCCGAGCGCAGCGGCGTCCCGGCCGACGCTCCGGAGCCAGCGACCCCACAGGACGCCACCCGGCACGAGGACCAGACCGAGAACCGGACCGAGGAACCCCGAGGCGACGACGAGGGAGGTGACCGGTGAGCGACCAGCCGACACCTGACGAGGCCACGCCTGACGAGGCCACGCCCGAC
>NZ_JBBEBZ010000160.1:0-15269 GCF_040882075.1 Nitriliruptor sp. | reverse complement strand
GCCGGGCCAGCTCGTCGCTGGTCCAGGGATCGGGACGGCGCGAGTGCTGGGGCGGCGCGTTGACCTGCCGCGCGGGGTTGATCGCACCGCCGGGACGCTGACGACCGAGGTAGCTGTAGAGCTTTCGGAGGGCGAAGACCGCCAGGCTCCGTGACGAAGAGGACAAGCCGCGGTCGTAGAGGTCGATGATGTAGTCCTCGATGTCCTCAGGGGTGAGCTCGAGCAGCGGGGTCCCAGGCCGGTTGACGGTGAACCAGTCCACGGCGAGCCGGCAGCGCTGGGCGTAGGTCTTGCCGGTCCGTGTGGAGCAGCGGTCGACGGCGACGAGGAACTTGGCGAACCGGTCGTAGTCGGGCAGGTCGGGGCGGGGCAGGGGCTGGGCCTGGTGGCTCATGGTGGCGGTCCTTTGGTTGGTTGACCGCGTCGGGACCGTGAGCCGCCCCCGCAGGCGGGCAGTCACCTCGAAGACCGTTCACAGATGTGTGCGACTGACGCGCAGCAGCGGTGGTGGCGGGTGGCGCGCCAGGCCGGCTGCGCACGCTCGGTTGGCTGCGAGAACGTCACTTCAAGGAGGGCTTCGTGGCCGACCCCGACCGCACCGACGACCGCTCCGACGCTGACGACACCGACCGCATCGGCGATGACCGCACCGACACCGCGATCGGCCGCGCCGACGTCGGCCGGCCGGCCGACGTCGATCTCGGTCGGGGGCACGGCCTCGCGGCGCGCGAGGGCGTGGGTGGCGCTTCGACCGTCGAAGGTGCGGGAGAGGTGGTGCTGGCGTCGACGGTCGCCGTGTCTGCTGCGGTGGAGGAGCATCCGGCTGCCGTGTACCTGGCGCGTCTGGCACCGTCGGGGCGGCGCTCGCAACGCTCCGCGTTGACGACGATCGCGGGGCTGGTGACCGGCGGCCGGGCGGATGTGGTGTCGCTGCCGTGGCACCAGCTGCGTTACGTGCACACCCAGGCGGTGCGGACCTTGTTGGTGGACCGGTACGCCCCGGCGACGGTGAACCGGCAGCTGTCGGCGCTGCGCGGGGTCCTCAAGGAGTGCTGGCGGCTCGGGTTGATGTCCGCGGAGGACTACCGGCGTGCCGCCGATCTCGACCCGGTCCGCGGGTCGACGCTGCCGGCCGGGCGGGCGCTGACCGCTGGGGAGCTGTCGGCGCTGTTCACCTCGTGCGCCGCGGGAGCGCCGGGCGATGTCCGTGACGCGGCACTGCTGGCGGTGCTCTACGGCGGCGGGCTGCGCCGTGCGGAGGCGGTGGCGCTCGATGTGGCCGACTACGACCCGGGGCAGGGGCAGCTGTCGGTCCGGCGCGGCAAGGGCCGCAAGGCCCGCCTCGCCTACACGACCGCCGGAACCGGGCAGGCGCTCGCGGCGTGGCTCGAGGTGCGCGGCGAGGTGTCGGGGCCGCTGTTCTGCCCGGTCGACAAGGCGGGGGCGGTGCGGGTGGAGCGGCTGTCGGGGCAGGCGGTCCGCCAGCTGCTGCTGCGTCGCGCCGCGAGGGCTGGGGTGGCGGCGTTCTCGCCGCACGATCTGCGGCGCACGTTCATCTCCGATCTGCTCGATCGGGGCGCGGACATCGCGGTCGCCCAGCAGCTGGCCGGTCCCGCGAACCCGGCCACGACGGTGCGTTACGACCGGCGTCCAGACGCGGTCAAGCGGCGGGCGGTGGCGGTTCCGTTCACGGGCGGCCGACAGGAGGGAGGGGGCGGCCCGGTAGCGATGACTGTGCGGACACCCCGGTCCGTTCGGCGCCTGCTGCAGCAGCTGACCCCACCCCGACCGTGTCCGCGGACCCACCGGCAGCAAGACGCCGGTCGACGGTCGCCGGACCCGGTCGATGGCGGACCCCGCCGGGGAGAGTTACGGCGGGGTCGCGGCAGCCAGGAGGAGGCGCCTCCACCGACCGTGCGGAGCGCCCCGCCGCACGCAACCAGGTCGGCGCTTCCGGCCGGCAGGAACCGTCGTGGCGGTCGAACGCGGCGTGGAGATCTTCGCCACCGCACCTGCCGACGCCAGCCGGCCGGGCCCGCCCGGTGGGGGTGGTTGCGCGGATCGAGGGTGGCAGGACGGGACACAACGTCGGCGGCCGCCGAGACGCCCGTCTCACCGTCGACGTCAGGAGGACCGACCGTGCCAACCTTCCACCGACCACCTGATCGTCGCGTGACGCCGCCGAGCGTGCCACCGGCCCGCGCGCTGACCCCGACCGCGCGGCGGCTCCACCGCCTGCTCGCCGACCTCGATGAGCGACAGCTCGACGCGGTGACCAACGAGTGGTTCGCCGCCCGGCTCGGCGTGAGCGCCCGTTCGGTGACCACCGCCCTCTCGCGGCTTTCGGCCGCCGGGCTGATCACCATCGAGTCCCGTCGCGGACACCCCCGCAGCGACCGTGCCGGCCGCACCATCCGGCTGACGGGCCGCGAGGGCGGTGAGCGTCGATGAGCGACACGACCTCGCTTCAGGACGGCCTGGCGCCGGTGTACCTCGGTGACCTCTGGGGCCGGCCGGTGCTGTTCCTCGACTACGAGGCCTCGGTCGAGGTCGCCATCACCCGGCTGCGCCAGCTCGGTGCCGAGCAGCACGACGGCGCCCGCGTGGCCTACTGGCGGCTCGATCACGCCATCAACGGCGACCGCGCCCGCCAGCTCGGTGCCTGGGTCGACCAGCACCGCCCATGCCTGGTCGTCCTCGACGGCGTCACCCGCGCGACCGCGCTCTACGGCATCGACGCCGATACCGACAACGCCGGCTACACCCGGTGGGCCGGCGAGATCCAGCTCGCCTGCCGGGTCGAGGGCGCGGCCACCGATCCGGCACTGCTGCTCATCGACCACATCTCGGAGAAGACCGGCAGCGGCCTCAACGCCCGTGGGGTGACCGCCAAGCGCGACGCCGTGACCGGGTCCGCGTTCGTGCTCCGCGGCGGCCCCGTCAGCCCCACCCGGCCGGTCCGGCTCGCCCTGATCCGCGGCAAGTGCCGACACGGCGGCGAACGTGACACCCCCGCCGCGGCGGTCACGGTCGAACCCGGCCAGGACGGCCGGCTGACGGTGCGCTTCGACGCACCCGACGCCTCGACCCGGACGGTGCTCGACGCCCGCCAGCACCAGCTGCACGAACGCCTCTGCGGCCTCCTCGAGGCCGACGGTCCCGCGTCGCAGCGGGCGCTGTGCCACGCGGTCGGCGGCGATGACAAGGCGACCATCCAGGCGATCCAGCAGCTGGTCGCCGACGGCTACATCGAGCGGGACACCAACGGCACCAAGTCCGGCGGGCACTACCCGTTCCGGTCGGCGCGGCCCTACCAGCCCGCCGACGCCGCCGCGTGAAACGCCGCAGCCGAGCGGTGCGGCGGCCGACACGGCCGCCGCACCGTTTGCCGGCTCCCTGCCGCCGCCCCGAGCCGGCGCACCACCAGCGGCGGCAACGCCGCCCCGCGTGTTCTCGCAGGTCACAGCGGTATCCGCCGGGTGTGCGGCACCGGAATCGGCGTGCCGGCCGGGACACAACAACAAGACCACACCCGACCACGGCGGCTGTCGGACCCCACCCGCCGCGCACCCTGAGGCACCGACGTTTCGAGTGTGATGTGAGCCCCTACGAGCTGCTCGGTCTCCGCACCGACGCGACCGACGCACCAGGTACGTGCCGCCTACCGGCGTGCCGCCCGCGCCACCCACCCCGACCACGGCGGCGACCCGGACGTGTTCGCCGCCGTCGAGCAGGCCTACCGGACCCTGACCGGCCGCGCCCTTCACCGCGACGACGGCCGCGACGACGGCCGCGACGACGGCCGCGACGACGGCCGGGACGACGAACGCGCCGGCGGGGACACTGCGGCCGAGCTCCCACCGCCAGCGCCCGGCCCGTGGCGCCAGAGCTTCGACTGGCCCCTCGTGCAACGCGGCGCGCTGGTCGTCCTCGCCGCGCTTCGTCTCGCCGGCACGGGCGGCGTCGTGGCAGCCGTGATCGGCCTCTGGGCCGCCGTGGTGGCCCTGCCGTTCGCCGTCGCGGTCTGGATGCTCTGCGCCGCGGTCGCTGCGTTGCGCCCGACCGCGCCCGGCCGCCGCGGCACCCGGGCCGCTGTGCGGCGGCGTCTGCGGCTCTCACAGGTCGCGGCGGGCGTGGCTGCGCTACCGCTCGCGGTGCTCGTGTGCGTCGTCAGCGGCTGGACGCTCGCCCGGCTCGTGCAGCTCGTCGCCACGGTCGTTCTGTGGGCCCTGCGGTGAGACGGATGCCCCGATCCTCGCCGCCCGGCACGGTGCAGCGATGCACGTCACCCAGCTGCCCACCGGCGGGTTCTTCGCCTTCTGCGGCCCCGTCTGCGTCGAAGGCTGGCTCGATGACGGCGGCGCTGCCCACCTCGCAGACCTCGTCGTCGCCGTCCCCGGCGGGCCGCCGTGGTGCCTGCACTGCCACCACTGCGCCGCCCGATGCTGGCGCCACCGCGACTGCCCGCTGTGCCCCGACTGCGCCGACGGCCGCTGGTCCGCGACCGCGCAGGCGGCCAAGTTCGCGGTCGCGCTCGTCGCCGACGGCGACCACGACGTGCCACCGGGCGCCTACGAGCAGGCTCGCCAGTTCTGCGCCCGCGGGTTCGACCCCGTCTTCGCCGCACGCCTGGTCCGAGCCACCGGCTGACCGGCGACACCGCCGCGGTCCCGCCGTGGCTCAGCAGCGCTGGCCAGGCCTACTCGACGCTCAGCGCGGACAGCGTCTCGGTGATCTCGTCAACGAGGGTGGGCCCGTACTCGACGCTGGTCGCCCACACCCGCCGATCGTTGATCCGCTCCGGCGTCAGCGCCCTCGGCAACGAGCGCCGTGATGTGCTCGAGCACGCTCTCCGCGGCGAGGAGTTCGACGCTCGCCTGCCGCAGCCGATCGGCCGTCACGCCGCGTGGGACTGGCCCGTGCCGACGGCCCGCCCGGGTCTCGCACCCGGGGCCTCGGCATCGACCACCTCTGGCCGCCACCCCAGCCGACCCTCGACGTCGTCCTCGAACGCGACGATGTCGAAGTAGGTCCGACCCTGTTCGACATCGGCGACCACCTCACCGGCCCCGTCGCCGTGCCGAAGGTTCGACAAGCCCCGCTCGTCAGCCAGGCGCGACAGCAGCCGGTGCGCCGCGTCGAGCTCGCGTACTTCCGGTCGGATCATCACGAGCACCTCCACCACCATCATGCCAGCGCAGCGCGACCACGTCACCCGGCCCCGCCGCTATGGCCGAGACCGCATCACGCTGATGTTCGATCTACCCAGACATTCACGGTGGGCGACGGTACTGCCGCCGAGAACGAGGTCAGCTCGAGCCAGACCAACAACGACGGTGCGCGTCAGTACTCGGTCTCCGGTCTGGACGACGACGAGGACTACGTCCTCACGCTGTTCCCGGCCGAGGATGTCTCGATCGATGACGACGGTGTCGTCTCGTTCGATGACACCGAGGGCACCGACAACGCCGGCAACGGCGAGGCCGACAACCAGGGCAACACCAACGCCGAGATCGAGGTCGTCAACGGTTCCACTGTTGCAGACGGCACCGACGAGGTCGTGGTTCCCCCGGTCAACGGCACGATCAACTTCACGATCGACTCGACCGTCGCTGAGGCTGTCCGTCCGGTTCTGTTCTCGGACGAGGATGGCGACGACGACCTGGACCTGGACGCGGACGACCAGCCCACCGAAGACTTCGGTGTGGGTGGCGCCAAGACCTGGATCCCGGCCGAGGCCGCAGCCGGTGAGTTTGACGTCGATGTGACCAGCGTCAACAAGGACGCGAACCGCTTCGTCGGTGATGGTGCGAGCGCTGAGGACGACGGCAGCTACTACTACGACTCCAACGACGTCTTCCGGGTCAGCAATGCGCCGGTCACGATGGCGACGTTCGAGGCCCGTCTGTCCACCGGTGACGACGTCGATGGCATCTACGCCACTGACGAGGATCTGCAGTCGACCTTCAACCTCACCGACACCTCGCCGACCGCTCCCGAGAACGTCGCCGCTTCGGCCACGGACTCGGACACGGTTGAGGTGACCTGGACCGAGCCCGACAGTGGCGAGCCGGATGAGTACATCATCTACCGCTACGAGCTCGACGAGGACGAGACCGCTCTGGACTGCCCCGACGCCACCACGGCTTCGGGTCTGGCCGAGTACGAAGAGGTCGGTCGTGTCGATGGTGACGCTGACGACCTCGAGTTCGTCGACGAGCCGGTCAACGACGAGACGCGCCGAGCTGCGTGGCCGGATCCGCGAGAAGCCCGGCCTGTGGCGCTACCTGCGCGTCACCGCCTCGGGGCTGCTGCGCATCCTCCCAACAGCCAGAATCGCCGCTCGACGCGCCTCTACATTCTGTTCAAGCCAGGCGTGGCAGTCGGACCTCACCGCTTGGGGTCAGCCGGATGCTCCTGGGGCAGCTGTGCCCTCATCGTGACCGTGACGACCGCGCCGTTCGTGCGGGGTTCGAGTTCTCAGCGGGCGGGCCGCCGCCAGGTGCGCCGTCGCCACGTGACGTGTTCGCCCCGTTCGTACGTGGCCCGCCACCGCTCGCGTTCGGCTGGCCGACCTGCGATGGGCGTACGTGAGGGCCGGAGACACCCCCGCGCTTGTACGTACCGGTGCGCTGTGGTCTTGGCATCAGTCGCTCGACTCATCGACGTGCTCTTCTGTGTGGAAGGTACCGGTGTCCTGGTCGTCGTCGAGATCTCCATCGCCGACGTAGGCGAACTTCACTATGTCCACGTCGTCCCAACAACAGCTCCCGAGCCTCCGGATAGAGCGATGCGTGTGCGAGCATCCGGCCACCCTCGTGGGCACCCCAGAAGCCGCCGACCCACCCTCCACGCTTCAGGCGAACCCGGACGTAGCCCGGCGTGCGTCCGACGAGCAGGTGGTCCCCCGAAGAGGGCGCCGAAGCGCCCGCCTCGAAGGCTTCACGTCCGAAGACTCGCGCGAGCAAGCTCAACACCGGGGATCGTCCGGTGATGCGGGTCAGGGCTGCGTTACCGGCACCAAGGAGGGCAGGCACCACCACGTACAGGAGGCCCAGCACGTAGATCGACCACGGCCGCTGTTCGAGCAACGCCGCGCTGTTGCCCGACAGGACGGCCTGGACGATGTGATAGGTCGGGACGGCGAGCAACGCGTGGATGGCCGCTGACGTGGTGATGTACCGGGTCAGCTGGTCAGGAAGCGAGGACCGGCCTTGTCCGAGCTGGCCGTCGTAGGTGGCGACGAACACGGCACCGGGGACGATGCCTGTCTGTGTCGTCCACCCACGGCTGCTGTCGTACCGGCCTCAGCCGGCCCCGAGATCGTCAGCCTCGCCTCGCTCGCAGCGAGTAGGCGGAATGGATGGATCCAGTAGCTGAGGATCTGTGCCAGGAGCCCGGCTTGCTCTTCGGCAGGGCCGGGGCTCCGGTCGTTCCTGGCAGTCTGTGGGTGGGAAGTCCTCAACGACCCCGCTGTACGCGCCGCCGCCCAACTGACGCACCAGCACCTCACAGCCAACTGAACGGCTGACGGCTCCTGGTGACGTCCCGTCCCGCCGGCGTACACTACGCAGGCTGCTGACGCTCTGCTCAGTGGCTCGGGAGCTGACGATGACCTACCAGCGCATCACCACCGACCCCGCGCAGATGGCCGGCCAGCCCTGCATCCGCGGGCTACGCATCCCCGTGGCAAGCGTCCTGGCGATGCTCGCCGATGGGATGGACGCGGCCGAGATCCTCGAGGCCTACCCCGACCTCGAGGCGGCCGACATCAACGAGGCGCTCCGCTACGCCGCCGAAGCCCTCCGCGAGCGTGAGCTGCCGCTGCGTCAGCCGGCGTGAAGCTGCTGCTCGACAACCTGCCCGCCGTCGAGCCCGACCTTGACGCCGGCGCGCTGGTCGTCATCGAGGACACCCGGCTCCGCATCCGGATGAGCGCGTGGCAGGCATCGCTCGAGGAGCGCCTCGAACAGGACGCCGTTGGCGGTCTGCCGGTCGCCGAGATCGCCAAGCTCCTCGCCCGGCTCCGCCCCGGCTGATGCACTGCCGTTCGGATCGGCTGCGCAGTACGCTGGATCCATGGCCATCACCATCGACGCTGCACAGCTACAGGCCCGCCTGGAGGAGTTCCTGGCACGGGCCGCCCGCGGCGAGCGCATCGTGGTCCGCGGTGAGGACGGCCGTTCGGTCTCTCTCGGTCCGGCCGAGACCGCCGCCACAGCTGAGGTCCCGGCCACTGGCGTCCGACGACGTCACCGCAGTGCCCGCACCGTCGCCGAGGTGCTGGCTGAAGACCGCGGGGCGTGACCCTCTACGTCGACACCAGCGCGCTGCTCAAGCTCTACGTCGAAGAGGCGGAGAGCAGCGCGTGTGAGGCCTACCTGGGCAGCGACGACGACTGGGTGACCGGCCGCCACACGTTCGACCTGCGACTCGGTGAAGTTGCCACACGATCGGGGCTGACGGTCGTCGTGCCGTAGCCGCAGCCTCCCACTCGGCGGGTGACGCCTCGGGCTGGATCCCGTCCGCGAGGTCAGACCGTTCTCTCAACGGTGGTTGGCCTCCGGTAGTGTTTCCCAACAGAAGTCCGTATGTCGTTGGGAAACGCCGTGGACGATGCAACGTTCGTTGAGAGGACCTTCGGACGGATTGAGCGTGTCCCCGGCCCCTACGGCTACGACCACTACGTCCCGGCCCCACTCCCACGCACGTTGCAGCTCGACGCCAGGACCACCCGAGCGCTGTCCGAAGCCGACCGGGCGATAGGTCGGCTGGCAGGGACCGGACGTCTCCTTCCCAACCCCCACCTGCTGGTCCAGCCGTACCTGCTGACCGAGGCGCTCGCCAGCTCCCGGATCGAGGGCACGCAGGCTTCGCTCACCGACGTCCTCGAAGCCGCGGTCGACGACGAGGAGTCCCCGGACATCGACGTCCGGGAGGTGCAGAACTACATCGCGGCGTTCGAGACCGCACGACGACGACTGGGTGAGCTCCCACTGTCGCTTCGCCTGATCCGCGAGGCTCACGAACGGCTCCTGCGCAACGTCCGGGGCAAGGAGAAGCACCCCGGCGACTTCCGTATCACGCAGAACTGGATCGGAGCGCCGGGCGGGACGTTGGAGGACGCGACCTTCGTCCCGCCTCGCCACGAGCCGGAGATGCAGGCCGCACTCAGGGACTGGGAGGCCCTGCTCCACGAGCGCGACCTCGACCTGCCACCGCTGGTCGTCTGTGGGTTGCTGCACTACCAGTTCGAGACGATCCACCCCTTCCTCGACGGCAACGGCCGGCTCGGGCGCCTCCTGATCATCCTCTACCTCATGGATGTCGGAGAGCTACCCGAACCCCTCCTCTACCTCAGCCCGTACTTCGAACGGGATCGCCCGACGTACTACGCGCGCCTCCAAGCGGTTCGAGAACGTGGGGAGATGCAGGCTTGGCTCCAGTACTTCCTCGTCGGCGTCGCCACTCAGGCGAAGGACGCGGTCGATCGCGCGGAACGCCTGCTCGACCTCCAGACGGAGTGGCGGACCCGGCTGGCAGGCGATCGCAGCTACGCACCGCACGTCATCGACCTGCTCTTCGCCACGCCGTTCATCACGACGCAGCGCGTCATGCGAGCCCTCTCGGTGACCAACGCCGGTGCGAACAGCGTGCTGCGGCGGCTCGAGAAGGTCGGCATCCTCGAACGAGCCCACGTAGGAGGTCGGGGCGGACGCATCACCTGGGTCGCCCCTGCCATCCTCGACCTTCTCGTTGACCCGTAGCCGCCGCGGCTGTCGGGGGGCTGGCCCGCTCGTGCTTCAGACGCGCACGGGTCGTACAGGCCGGTCGCCTGCAACCCGCGTGATGTCGCCCGGGTCGCTGGTGAGGACCACCACCTCGTCGTGTGGCAGCGGCCGGACCGCCGCACCGAGGTGGGCGTCAGCGACGCTGACCGTCAGCTCGTCAGCGATGGTCGCCGCGACGTTCGCCGCCCCTGCATCGAGCGTGTGGTCGGCGATGCGCAACCGGTTGATCGCTGAGGCCGCTGGCCGGGTGCGGTCCCATCCAGCCTCCACCCGAACCGACGTCGGGACCACGACCGCCACCTCGCGTCCGCGCCGACGCCGCCCGACAACACCAGCGAGGTGAGCGAGCACCTGCCGGTGCTTCGGATGGCGCTCGTCGCGCAGCGCCTGCACGGCCTCGTTGTCGAGGACCAGCGCCCTCATGCGGGCACGGCCAGTTGCGCCTCAGCCCACAGGAGCACGTCGTCGGCGTCAGCCTCGGGATGGCTGGCCACAACCTGGGCGGCGGCGCGCTCGACAAGCTCGGGACGGTCCGCCAGCGGCGATCCGTCCTGGGCTGCGAGCGCGAGGGCGACCTCAGCCAGGGACGGCCGTACGTGCGGGTGCTGGCCGAAGTGGCCCTCGAGCGCGGCTTCGGTTACGGCCGTGTCCAGCGCGCGCCGCAACGCCGTCGCCGTCAGGCTCGTCGTGCTCCCTGCAACGCCAAGATGTTGCACCGCGAGCGCGGCCGCATCCCGAAGCGCTGCGGGTAGACGCATCGACGTGTTCACGGTCGCATCACCGTCGGCGTCGAGCAGACGGTTGATCTCGTCGAGAACGCTGAGCTCAGCCATGAACCCGACTGTACCACGCTCTCGTGGTACGGCAAGGGGCGGGTCGTCGCGCAGGACGTTTGCGCGTACATCGACAACACCCGCTGCCGAACTCAGCCTGCGGTGAGCTCGGCGCCGCAAGACCCGACCTCACCGGCGCGCAGCTTCCGGCTGACGGCGAGCTCACCCGTCGGACCTCATCGATCCGGCGTGCAGCGAGCTTACGAACGGCCGCCGACGACTTAGGGCACGACGCCCGTATGGCTTCGTGCAGCGCAGCACGGAACGCCACCGCATCATCTCGGTGTGGGCCCCTGGGCGAGGAACCTTCGGGTGGCTTGGGCTTGCGGTCGCAGGTCAGGGTCGAGGACGTGCCAGTGTGGCTCGGGTGCGTCGCGCAGCGCCTTGCGCTCCTTGCTGGTGATGCCGTCCGCGACCGCGCGCAGGTCGGTGGCGCAGGCAAAGAGGACCGCCAGGTCCTCTGGGTGGCGCTCGGGACGGTGTTCCGGATCGGACGTGGGGCCACGGTCCTTGGCCGCAGCGCGGGCCTTGATGATGAGCGCGCCCAGTAGATCGGGCACCGGTAGCCGCCCCTGACGGTCGCCGACCACGACATGGCGGACAGCGGTGCGGCGCAGCGCCTGGCTTCCACCGGGTATCGACACGGTCGTGAGTGGCGGGACGGTGGTGATGTCGGTGCGCGCGCCGAGGCCATCCGGCGCCAGCACGTCGAGCAGCAGTTCGTCTTTAACGAAGCGGAACCCGACGTCGTCGGCTCTCGGATGGTCGGGGTGCATCTCCCAGCCGAGTCGTTCGAGGGTGGCGACCAGGCGGCGAGTGGCCAGCGTGACGCCGCGAGTATCGGCAAGCGCGTCGGCGTCACGGGTGGTGCGGCGGGCGTCGAGACCTGCGGCGTGTGCGTGGAGCATCACCATGAGCGCGCCGATGAGTGTCCAGCCCTTCGGTTGCGCGTCGGCGACGTCGAGCAGCGCGTTCCAGAGGCGCCCCTCGGCGCCCTGGTGGGGGAGGCGGATCGGTCGGTCAGCGGCCACGGGGGTCGTCCTCCCGCCAGGCGCCGATCCCATCGCGCCACAGGCTCCATCCGGCGCCGATGGCGCGGGCCTCGCCGGACTCGATCAGGTCGAGCGCGACGACGGGCGCGGCGGCCACCCCATGCTCATGCTCTGGCACGTGGTCGGTCTCGACGTGCCGGACGACCACGTTGGCGACACCGACGGCCACCTCGAGGTCCGCGGCGTACTCGTGCGCGAGCCGGTCGGTCACAGGGGAAGGGAGGTAGACCTCGAGGGGGCCGCTGCTCCCGACGAGATCGGCGCCGACCAGTTCGGCTGCGGAGCGTCCAGCGAGCACGCATCCGGGTTCGGCGGCGAGGTCGCCGAGCAGTGAGGGGTGGACGTGCCAGAACGAGATGGCAGCGCGCTTGCGCAGCCGGCCGGCGAGCTGCTGGGGGTCGTCGTGTCGTAGGTGGTGGCGCAGCTGCGACAGGCGCGAGGCGGACACCGGTCCAAGCCGTTGGTCGGCCAACAGGTGCAGCAGCATCCACGAGGCGGCCGGGGAGAACGGCCGTCCGACGGGACGGCGAGCTGCGCGAACCTGGCGGAGGTGATCAGGATCGACCACGACGCGACCGGCGAACTTCGATGCCCTGACCTGCCCCTGGGCGATCAGCTGTCGGACCGCAGAGGGCGAGACGCCGAGTGCATCGGCGGCTTCGCGCACCGACAGTCCGGGAGCTGACATCTAGCGTCCCTCCAGCCCTCAACCCGCCGATAGTTTACGCAACTCTGTTCAAAGCGCAAGGGTTGAAGAAACATCGGGTGCGCGACGACCCGCTGCCGCCGCCTCCTGGCCGAGCAGGTTCCGCCAAGAGTTTACTGATACCGGTAAAGTCTCGCCAAAGTCAGACTCGGAGGGTGAGTGTGGTCGAGAGCTACCGGCAGCAGCTGTTCGAGGTGGCGTTGGACCAGTACGGCTACGTGAGCACCGCCGATGCCCACGAGCTGGACATCCCGGTGGTCGAGCTGGGGAAGCTGGCCCACCGGGGCCGGCTCGAACAAGTCGCCTACGGCATCTACCGCTTCCCAGAGCTACCCGCCGGCGAGTACGGCCCCTACCTGTTGGCGACCCTGTGGGCCGGCCGCCGTGGGGTTCTGAGCCACGAGACCGTCCTGGCTCTCCACGATCTGGGTGACCTCAACCCCACCAGCATCCACCTGACCGTGCCCGTCGGCTACCGGCCCCGCCGTCGAGGCGGGCAGCTGTACACCGTCCACCATCAGGACCTCGAGGAGGCGGATCTGGGCTGGTTCGAGGGCATCCGTACCGTCACCCCCCGCGTTGCCATCGTCCAGTGCATCAGCGATGGCACCCCGACCTACCTCACCCGACAGGCCACCGAGATGGCCCGCGAACGCGGCCTGCTGACCGCCGACGAGCGCGACCACCTGACAGGGCTACTCGAGGACGCCACGCATGCCTGACCACCCCCTGCCCGACCTGCCGCCACGCGGCAGAGAACCCCACTCCAAACGCCACCTCGACGCATGGATCGACCAGGCCGCGAACCGCGCCGGGATCGTCAGCAGTCGGCTCGGATGGCTGGTCGCCTCCAGCGTCGTCATCGCTGCCCTCCAACGTGCCCGCGACCCGGATGGTGGCGCCCGGTTCTTGCTCAAGGGCGGAGCCTGGCTCGAGCTTCGGCTCGGCCTGCAGGCACGCGCAACCGCCGACATCGACCTGCTCTTCCGCGGCGACTTCGACGACCTTCTCGCGACCCTTGACGACGTCCTTGCCACCCCCTGGGGCGCGCTGGAACTGCAACGCGGCCAGGTGAGCGCCATCGACCGCGCCCAACGTCTCATCAAGCCACGTCGCTTCGACATCCGCTTACAGGTCCGGGGGCGGACGTGGCGCCGTATCCAGGTCGAAGTCTCCCCCGACGAGGGCGACGCCGGCGCGCGTTCCGAGACGGTGGCACCACCTCTACTCGATCACTTCGGGTTGCCATCGCCCGGGGAGCTGGCCGGGATCGTGATGGACTACCAGGTCGCCCAGAAGCTGCACGCCTGCACCGACCCCCACGACCCGCCGACGCAGGTCAACGACCGTGTCCGTGACCTCGCCGATCTGTTCCTCATCCGTGACGCCTTCTACGCCGACCCCTCGGACCTGCACGATCTTCGGGCCGCGTGTCGGGACGTGTTCTCCGTGCGTGCCGGCGAAGCCGACCAGCTCGGTGCCCGGCCCCGTCCCTGGCCCCCAACGATCCAACACCTCGATCACTGGAACGCCGACTGGGCCCGACTCGCCGCTGACCTCCACCTCCCCGAGCGTCTCGACACGGCCGTGATCGACCTCAACCGGTGGATCGCCCGTATCGAGCAGGAATGACGAGCGCGTCGCGTCGTGCTGACAGCGTGCACGCTGTTGCGATGCTCAGTGAGCGAGATGGGGAGGTTCGCCGGCGCCATCACACGGCTCTGCACCACGCCACGGGACTCCATCGTTGCGGGAACTGGATCGTTAGCGATACGGTTCACGCAACCGAAGGCGGCGAGTGCTGCAGTTGCGCGACGTACTGGATGCCGATCAAGCGGCAGCCCGGCTCGGGGTGCCGGTCATCAAGCTGCGTGCGCTGATCCGCTCCGGCGAGTTGTACGCGCAGCGTCGCGCAGACCGGTGGTTCGTCCCGGTCGCCGAGGTGCGTCGGCTCGAGGGGCTACCCCGACCCAACGGGCGGCCCTACTCCGCGCAGGCCGCGTGGCCGTTGCTCGCGCTTCTCTCCGGTGAGCGGCCGTCGGGGTTGTCCGCGCCGCGGCTGTCGCAGCTGCGACGCCACCTGCGTGAATCGGACCCCGTGGAGCTGGCAGGGCGGCTGCGGCATCGGGCCCGCCGCCAACTCGTGTTCGTCCACCCCTCGCAGCTCGAGCTGCTGGCTGGCGACCCGCGGGTGGTGCCGAGCGGTTGGGGCGTGGCCGAGCAGGCTGGAGTGCCGCTGCTGGCGGCCGATGACGTGCCGATGGAGCTCTACATCGCACAGCGCGACCTGGCCGCGGTGCGCGAGCAGTACCTGATCGCCGACGCTGACGAGGCGGCCAACGCCGTGCTGCGTGTCGTCGGCGACCGCATCGCCGTGCCGCAGGTCGACGGTGTCGCCGCAGCGCCCGTGGTGGCGCTCGATCTGCTCGAAGCTGGCGACCCACGTGCCGTGGAAGCCGCCCGACAGATGTTCGCCCGTCTCGTGCAGGCCTACCGTGGCAGATGAGCCGCTGCGCCGACGTGCCCGTGGCACTGGGGTCCGGGTGCTCGGCCTCCCCGTGTCGTTCCGTTGAGATGAGATCGCAGCGCAGTCGGATGCCCATCGAGCAGGGAACGAGTACTATCCTACTCGTGTGAGTAGTATTTTACTCGAACGAGGAGTGCGTCATGGAGCTGCAACGGCCTCTCGCGGTGGTGACTCCGACTCTCGACGGTGACGTGTTGTGCGTGCTCGCCGGCGCTGATGCCACCTTCACCGGTCGTCAGGTTGCGCGGCTGCTCCCGAGCCACTCGCAGAAGGGGATCAACAACGTCCTTCGTCGACTTACCGAACAGGGCATCGTCACGATGGCCGTTGCGGGACCCGCGCACCTGTACAGCCTCAACC
>NZ_JBBEBZ010000159.1:0-15365 GCF_040882075.1 Nitriliruptor sp. | reverse complement strand
CGCCGCACGCACCCAGCGCGCCAGCGGCCTCGGCGTCGCCCTCGGGCGCTCCTAGGACCGCCGGTACCTTCCGGCCGAGCCGGTGGACGGACCGGCCGAGGACCGGTGAGGCGCACGTGGCACGAGGCGGATCGACCGCGGACGACGGCGGCACGCGCCGCCGCCGTCGGCTGCGTCGCGAGCCCGACGAGTGGCCCGCCGACGGTCCGCGGCCGGGTGACCCCCGCTCGCAGGGGCCCCGCCCGCGCGGCACCTTCCGCGACGGGTTCTGGATCGCGCTCACCGGTGCACTGATCGTCGTCACCGTGCTGCAGATGATCCGGTTGGTGTGGACGCTGCTGACCAGCGACCAGATCCAGGTCTCCGGCGGCGGCGCGTTCCTCGGTTTCCTCGTCACCGTCGTGTGGCTGCTGACCATCTTCTGGCTCGCCGCGGGCGCCTGGCGACGTAGCGTCTGGGGGTGCCCGTTCGAGCACACCGAGGCCGCCGGTTACGGCCGTCGCTGCCGGCGCCACGCCCTCGTACCGTCCGACGGCGCACCCGACGCCCCCACCGACGTCGCTCCGGAACCGCCGGCGTAACGTGCTGTGGCGCCACGACCGGTTGCCGCGCACGCTGGCGCGCTGGTACCGTCCGGGCTCGGCCCGCACCACCGAGCGGCTCCTGCTGCGCCGGTTCGCGCCACCTGCCGTGGCCGAGGCACCTCCGCCGGACCTCCGGCACCCGCGCGAACGCCCGTGCGCGCTCGAACGTCGCACCCCCACCAGCGAGACATCGAGAGACGCCCCGATGGCCAACATCAAGAGCCAGATCAAGCGCAACCGCCAGAACGAGGCGCGCCACGAGCGCAACAAGGCGGTCCGCTCCAAGCTGAAGACCTACACCCGCCGCTTCCGAACCGCCGAAGCCGCCGGGGACAAGGACGCCGCCACGGCCGCCTTCGCCGAGGCCGCGCAGGCGCTCGACAAGGCCGCCTCCAAGGGCGTCATCCACAGGAACACGGCCGCCAACCGCAAGTCGGGCATGGCCAAGTCGCTGCAGCAGCTCTGAGCGTCCGAGCGACCGGTCCCGCCGGCCTACCACGATCACGCAGCGAGGGCGCCCCACGAGGCGCCCTCGCTGCGTTCCGGTCCGACCGCCGGGCAGGGTCGCCCCGTCCGTGCGGTCGACGTGACCTACCGCCCGTGGCACCGCTGCCTCACTAGCGTCGCAGCGACGGGAGCGAGCTTCGAGGCAACGACGTGACATCCACCGAGCGAGCGTCGCTGACGCGCGTCCTCGACGCGGTCGCGGCGGCAGCCACCGACGCCGGCCGGATCGCCCCGGAGCACGCCGTCGCCGTGGCGCGCGAGGCCCTGCGCCGCGTCCCCGACGTCGAGCTCGACCGCGCCGATCTGCCGTCCCTCGCGCGCAACCTCGCCGCCGGCGCCGACCTGCTGGCCCACCGCACCGGCGCGGTCGACGTGGCGGTGCTCCCCCCGGACCCGGGGCGACCACACGTCGGCACCGTCGTCCAGCTCGCCGCCGACGACCGGCCGTTCCTGCTGTCCACCGTGCTCGACGAGATCGAACGGCGTGGCCGCCGTGTCCCCCACCAGCTGCACCCGATCGTCGGCGTGACCCGTGACGAGGGTGGGCAGGTGACCGCCATCGGCCCGCCCCGCGACGCGCCGGGCCGCGAGACCCTCCTGCACCTCGTCCTCGACCGTGCGCTCGACGACGACGAAGCCGACGAACTCGCCAGCCGGCTCTGCGAGCTGGCCTCCGACGTCCGCGCTGCGACCGACGATTTCCACGCGATGGGCGCGCGCCTCCGGCAGCACGCGGCCACGATCCGCGGCCCGGCGGACGACGCCGGCGACACACCAGGGACGGAGGCCGACGAGGCCACCGAGGTGGCTGACCTCGTCGACTGGCTGCTCGACGAGCACGTCGTCCTCCTCGGCACCCGCGAGTACGAGCTGCTCGACACCGACGGGACGCCCGCCCGCGACGGCGGCGGCCCGGCCACGGCGCTCCGGGTCGTGCCCGGATCGGGGCTCGGGATCCTCGCCGACGAGGACTCGTCACGCTACGACGCCCCCGTCGCGCTCGACGAGCTCGCCGGACCCCTCGCCGAGACGCTGCGGACACCCTCGCTGCTCGCGTGGTCGCGGACACGGCGACGTTCCACCGTCCAACGCCACGTCCGGATGGAGCACATCGCGCTCGGACTGTTCACCGAGCAGGGCCGGCCCGCCGGGATCCTGCGCGTCCTCGCGTTGTTCACCCGCCGCGGTGAGGCCGCCCCCGCCGACGCCACACCGGTGCTGCGCCGCAAGCTCGCCGCCGTGCTCGACACCGAGGACGTCGTGCCCGGCAGCCACGACGAGGTCGTGCTCACCTCGGTGTTCCAGGCGCTGCCGAAGGACGAGCTGTTCCCGGCGGACGTGGACGAGCTGCGTCGCCTGCTGCTCGGGCTGCTCCACGCCGAGGATCACCGCGAGGTGCGGGTGCTCCTGCGCGTGGACGCCGCGACCCGCACGGTCAGCGCGATGGTCGCCGTGCCGCGCGACACCTACTCGCCGCAGCTCCGCGAACGCGTCGCCGAGCACCTGCGGACCCGCTTCGACGCGGATCGGGTCGACGTGACCGTCTCGCTCGGTGACCGCAACGAAGCCCTCGCACGGTTCCTGCTCACCCTCGAACGCGAGGTCCCCGACGTCGACGCGGTCGAGCTCGAGGACGAGGTCCGGGCCCTCGCCCGCAGCTGGGTCGACGAGGTCACCGACCTGCTCGCCAGCGAGGACGGCCGCGAGGAGGCAGATCGCCTGGTCGCCGACGTGGCCCGTCGCCTGCCGCGTTCGTACCGGGACGCCGTCGACCCGGTCCACGCCGTCGCCGACCTCCGTCTGATCGACCGGGTGCTGACCGATGGGCAGGAGCTGGCCACCGACTGGCAGCCGGACCGCCGCAACGGCAGCGACGAGCTCCCCAACCGGTGGCGGCTCCGGGTCGTCGCGCGCGGGTCCGCGCTCGAGCTGTCGGCCTTCCTGCCGGTCCTCGAGTCGCTCGGGTTGATCGTGGTCGAGGAGGTCCCGCACCGCCTCATGGGCCCCGACGAGCTGCACCTGCACGACTTCGGCGTCCGCGTACCGGACGCCGCGATCGAGCAGCTCGCCACCGACGCCGGAGGCCGGCGTGCCGCCGAGGCGCTCGTGGCGGCCTGGCGTGGACACGCCCAGATCGACCCGCTCACCCGGCTGGTCCTGCTCGCGGACGTCACCTGGCGCGACGTCGGTGTCCTGCGGGCCTACCGCCGCTACCGCCGCCAGCTCGGCACGCCCTACACCCCGCGCTACGTCGAGGAGATCCTCGTCGAGCACGCCGCGGCCACCGCTGCCGTGCTCGACCACTTCCACGCACGCTTCGACCCCGATCTCCCCGGCGGCGAGGAAGCACGACCGGACGCCGAGTCGGCAGCGGCCGCGGTGTTCGAGGACGCGATGACGTCGGTCACCCGGCTCGACGCCGACCGGATCCTGCGCGGCCTCGCTGCCCTGGTCGCTGCCACCCTGCGCACCAACGCGTTCCGCGACGACGCGATCGAGGACGACGGCGGTGGTCCGTACGTCGCGCTCAAGTTCGACCCCTCGCGCATCCCCGACGTGCCGTTGCCCGTCCCCCACCGGGAGATCTTCGTCCACTCCCCGCGGGTCGAGGGCATCCACCTGCGTGGCGGTCCGGTCGCCCGCGGCGGACTGCGGTGGTCCGACCGCCGCGACGACGTCCGCACCGAGGTGCTCGACCTGGTCAAGGCCCAGGTGCTCAAGAACGCCCTGATCGTCCCCACCGGCGCCAAGGGCGGCTTCGTCCTCGCCCAGCCGCCGCAGGACCCGCAGGCGCTCCGCGACGAGGTGCAGCGCTGCTACATCACCTTCATCCGCGGGCTGCTCGACGTGACCGACGACCTCGACGGCACCGACCACCACGTGGTCCCGCCGCCGCGCGTGGTCCGCCACGACGGCGACGACCCCTACCTCGTGGTCGCCGCCGATCGTGGCACCGCCACCTTCTCCGACACCGCCAACGCCGTCGCGGCGCGGTACGGGTTCTGGCTGGGGGACGCCTTCGCGTCCGGCGGGTCGCGTGGCTACGACCACAAGGCGCTCGGGGTCACCGCCCGTGGCGCGTGGCGGGCCGTCGCCCGCCATTTCCGTGAGCTCGGCATCGACGTGCAGACCGAGCCGATCACCGCGGTCGGGATCGGCGACCTGTCCGGTGACGTGTTCTCCAACGGGGTCCAACGCTCCGAACACCTGCGGTTGGTCGCCGCCTTCGACCACCGCCACATCTTCCTCGACCCGGACCCCGACCCGGCCGCCTCGTTCGCCGAGCGAGCCCGGGTCGCCGCCATCCCGCGCTCGTCGTGGGACGACTACGACCGGTCGGTGCTCTCCCCCGGCGCCATGATCGTCGCCCGCGACAGCCGGTCGGTCGACCTGACCGACGAGGTCCGTGAGCGCCTCCGCGTCGACGCCACGTCGATGTCACCGCCCGAGCTGATCCGCGCGGTCCTCTCGGCCCCGGTCGACCTGCTGTGGGCCGGCGGGATCGGCACCTACGTCAAGGCGTCCGACGAACGCCACGAGGACGTCGGGGACCGCGCCAACGACGAGGTCCGGGTCGACGCGTCGCGGGTCCGCGCCCGTGTCCTCGGCGAGGGCGCCAACCTCTCCATCACCCAGCGTGCCCGGATCGAGCTCGCCCGTCGTGGCGCCCGCGTGGACCAGGACGCCATCCACAACGCCGCGGGGGTCGCCACCTCCGACGCCGAGGTGAACCTCAAGATCCTGCTCGACCTCGCGATCGCGGACGGCCAGCTCGATCCCGCGGACCGGGACGCGGTCCTCGCCGACCTGTCCGAGGACGTGGTCGCCGAGGTCCTCGACGCCGTCGACCGACAGGTCGCCGCCATCTCGGCCGAGGTCGCCCGAGGCAGCGACGACGCCAGCACCGTCGAGGCGTTCATCGAACGGCTCGAGGCGCGCGGCGATCTCGACCGTGACGTCGAGGTGCTGCCCTCGAACAGCGAGCTGCGCGTCCGCGCGGACGCCGGCGCCGGGCTCACCCGACCGGAGCTCGCCACGCTGCTGGCGTGGGCCAAGCGTGAGCTGAAGGAGGCCCTGCTGGCCTCCGACGCCCCCGAGGACCCGGTGCTCGCGGACGCGGTCGCCGAACCCTTCCCGGTGCGTGCCGTGGAGCGTTTCGGCGCGCTGCTGCCGCGGCACCGGCTCCGCCGCGAACTCGTGGTCACCGCCGTCGCCAACACCACCGTCGACCGCTTCGGGGTCACCTTCGCCAGCGCGCTCGCCGCCGAGACCGGTGTCGGCCTACCGCTGGTCGCCCGGGCCCTGCGCGTGGCGACCAGGATCGTCGACGCCGACCGCTGGTGGGCCGAGGTCGACACGCTCGCCGCCACCCACGACCCCGAGCGGGTCCGGGAGCTCAGCGACGTCGTCGACACGCTCGTGATCGAACTCACGGGCGGGATGCTGCTCGACCCGCTGCTGCGACGCGACCCGGTGGCGTTGCTCGAACGCGACCGCGCCGTGGCCGGCGAGCTCGTGGAACAGGGTCTGCGGCTCGGCTCCAACGCCCAGCAGCGGGCTCGCATCGCCCACGCCCGCTGGCTCGTCGACGACCTCGTCGAACCGGACCTCGCCACCTTCCTCGCCGTGGCACCGGACCTGGCGATCGTGCTGGACGCTGCCAGCCTCACCGCGGCCTCGCGCGACCGGACCCCGGTCCAGGTGGCCGACGTCGCGTTCCGGCTGGACGAGCAGCTCGGGCTCGACCGCCTCGCCAAGCAGCTCAGCCGCGTCACCCCGCGTGACCCCTGGGCCCGGCGTCAGCACCGGGGCATCGATCGGGACCTGCGCCGCATGCGCCGCGACGCCACCGCCGCGGCGTTGGCCGTCGTGACCGAGGCCACCGAGCCACCGATCACCACCGTCGAGCGGTTCGTCGCCCGCCACGCCGGCGGGCTCGAGCGGGCGTTGACGACGGTCACCGACCTCGAACGCGACGCGGCCAGCCTGGACGCCGTCGCCGTCGCGCTCCGCGGCCTCCGGGACGCGGTCGACCTGTGACCGTCCGCGTCAGCGGGCTGCCAGGGGGTTGAAGGGACGTCCCACGTCGCGGGAGGTCGCCAGCTCGAGGACCCCGAGCTCGAGCACCAGCGGCGCCGGGAGCTCCGAACCCTTGAGGTCGACGTCGAGCTGCGCGAGCCGATCGTGGCACCAGGCGAGCTCCCCCGGGCCGAACCGGCCCGCGATGCCCTGCAGCCGCCGGAACTGGCCCGGCGACACGCCAGCGCTCTTCTGGTCGCCCCCGCCGCGGATCTGCAGCAGCTGCCGGAGCCGGAAGGTCACGGCGCCGAGCAGCGCCAACGGGGCCTCCCCCGACTCGAGCGCCCCACGCAGCGCCACCAGCGCCGCACCCGGGTCCCGGTCCGCGACGGCGTCGGCGACGGCGAACCCGCTGACCTTGCCGTGCCCCTCGACGCTGGCTTCGACGTGCGCTGCCGTCAAGGTCGGAGCGGACGGCTCGGCGGCGCACACCTGTGCGACCTTCGAGGCGATGACGCCCGGGACGTTCCCGGCGTGCGCACGGATAGCGGCGATGGCCGACGCGTCGGCCTTGCGTTTCAGGCGACGGAACTCCTCGCCGACCAGCCGGTCCCACCCGCGGTCGTCCCAGTCGGTGGGGGTCTTGACGTCGGAGCGCTCACCGTGCTCCTTGGCGAGCTTGCCGATCCGCTGCACCTTGCCGAGCCCTCGGGCGACGAGCACCAGGACCGCGTCCTGCGACGGCGATCCGAGGTAGCTCTCGATCTCGGCCTTGAGGTCGCCCGACACCGCCTCGACCCCGCGGAGCACCACGCAGGTCCGACCGCCGAACAGCGAGGCGGTCCGCAGCTCCGGGAGGTGATCGGTCTCGGTGACGTCGTGGACCTCGACGGTGAGCTCGTCGTCCTCGGCGCGCAGGTCGGCGAGGACCCGCTCGAGCTCGCGCTGGAGGAGCAGGTCGTCGTCGCCGGCGAGGAGGTGGACGGGGCTCATAGCGGCAGGCTACCGAGCCGCGGTGACACCCCCGGCGGCTGCGCCGCGGGTGCTGACCAGCGGGGGCCTGACGTGGCACCGATGCCACACCAGGACCCCGGTACGGCGCCGCGGACGGGACCTCGTCGGCGGCCGGGACCCGATCGGCGGCAGGCACCTCGCCACCGGCCGGGCGTGGCGGTGGCACCTCGAAGGTGATCGTGCCGTCGCGGTCCGTGCGGCGGACCTGTGCGCCGAGTCCGTCGAGCGCGGCCAAGGTGGCGGGGTGCGGGTGGCCGTAGGTGTTGTCGGCGCCCACCGACACCACCGCGACCGCCGGCGCGGTGCGGGCGAAGAACACCGGGTCCGAGGTTCCTGCCCCGTGGTGTGGGACCGCGAGGAGGCCCGTGGTGAGCGGATCGGGTCGCCCGGCAGCGACGCTGGCGTCGGCGTGAGCGAGCAGGTCGCTCTGGGCGGCCAGCTCGGCATCCCCGGCGAACAACGCCACCCCTGGACCGGACGTGGCGCGCACCACCAGCGAGCTCTCGTTGAGCGGGCTCCCCGCGTGGCGGTAGCTGCTGCCGGACGGTGGGCCGAGCACCTCGAGGTGGAGGTCCCCGATGGTCGTCGCGACCGGGTCGTCTCGGGGGTCAGCGGTCCGGGTCACCTCACGGACCGGCACCCCGTCGGCGACCGCGGCCGCGTCGAGCCGCTCGACCGCGGTGTTCGGCTCGGGGCTCGGCGGACGCCAGATGGCGGCGACGTCGGCGCGGTCCAGGACCGCCTCCGCACCGCCGACGTGATCGGCGTGTCCGTGGGTGACGACCACCAGGTCCAGGCGCACCTGCCCGTGTCGCGCGAGCCACCTCGCTGCCGTGTCGTCCGGGCCGGTGTCGACGAGGACGGTCGCCGCGGGTGTCCGCAGGAGGTGCGCGTCACCCTGTCCGACATCGATCGTGGTGACGGTGAAGCGATCGACGGGCAGCAGCCGACCCGTGATGGGCGGCAGCGCGGCGACGATGCAGACCACCGCCGTGACCGCCGCGGTCCAGCGCGAGACCCGCGTCCCTGGGCGGGTGACCACCCAGCACGACGCGGCCACGAGCGCGACCACGGTCGACGGCGCCGCCACCGAGGCCGACCCACCGTGTCCGGCCGTGGCGTGCGCGACAGCCAGGATGCCCCGGGCCGGTAGGCCGGCGATCGCGAACAGGACCGCCCCCGCCGGCACGTGGACCGCCGCGACGAGGGTGGCGGGGAACGCGACCGCTGCGGCGACGACGGCGAGCGGGACGGCGACCAGGTTCGCCGGGACGCTGGCCAGCGGGACCTCCCCGAAGGTGATCAGCAGCAGCGGGACGACCGCGACCTGCGCGCCGACGGTGATGGCCAGGACGTCGGCGACCCTCCGTGGCACCTGCCGGTGGCGCAGCAACCGATCGCGCACCCGCGGCGCGACGACCAGCACCCCGGCCGCGGCCGTCGCCGACAGCAGGAGCCCGAGAGCCCCCGCGAGCAGCGGGTCGACCAGCAGCAGGAGCAGGACCGCACCGGCCAGCGCGTGGCGGCCGTCGCGCAGGACCCCACGGCTCGCGGCCAGCAGCACCACCCCAGCGACCGATCCGGCCCGCAGCACCGAGGGCTGGAACCGGGTCAGGTAGGCGAACCACAGCACCACGACGCCGACGGCGATCCGCCGCGTCCGCGCGCCGGCACGGAGGAGCGCGCACAGACCGAGCACGCCGGCCACGACCGAGGCGACGTGCATGCCGGACACCGCGGTGAGGTGGGTCATCGCGGTCGCTTCCATCGCCGCGCGGTCCTCGTCCGGCAGCAGGCGGGTGTCGCCGGTGACGAGGCCGACGAGCAGGCCACCGACGGGGCCTGGGGTGGCGCGCGTGGCCGCCGCTCGGGTGCGGCTGCGGACGTGCTCGCTCGATGCGGCGAGCCAGCCGGGATCACCCGCGGCCGCCAGCGGCCCCACGTCGAGCACGACGGTGAGGTGCTGCTGGGCCAGCCACCGCCCGTACCCGCCGTCCGGCAGCGGCCGTGCCGTCACGCGAGCGGTCCAGCGGCTGCCGAGCACCGGTGGCCGTCCGACGAGCGGCGGCGCATCGAGCTCGTCTCCCCGGAGCGTGACCGCGGCGAGCTCGCGGGTGCGGACACCATCGAGCCCGGTGACCCGGACCGGGACGTGCCACCCGGTCTCGATGGGCCGTGGCTCGGCGGCGACGGTGAACATCGCGGTGACGGCACCGCCACGGGCCGCCAGGGCCGGCAGCGCGCCGAGCTCCGCGGTCGCGGCACGTGCTCCGGCGAGCACGGCCAGGACCAGGCCGGTGAGCAGGAGCAGCGCTGCTCCGCGGGTCGTTCCGCGGCCGGTCCGGCCCACCGCGACGGCGACCGCGCCGATCACCACCACCAGCACCACCACACCGGCCCGCAGCGTCCCGAGCTGGCCGGCCGTGACCGCCGCTGCCACCTGCCCGGCCGCCGCCTGCCCGGCGCGTACGCCCCACCAGGCACCCGCGACCGCGGCCAGGAGCCAGGGCGCGAGCGGGCCGACGACCTCGGCCGCGGACGACGGTGCAGGGTCGGTGTCGATCCCGGCCCAGCTCACCCGACGGTGATCAGGCCGGCGAGGTCCTGGAACCGCTTCTCGCCGATGCCGCTGACGTCGCGCAGGTCCCCGGGTGCCCGGAAGGGGCCGTGCTGCTCACGGTGGCTGACGATCCGTTGCGCGAGCGTCGGCCCGATACCCGGCAGGGTCTGCAGCTGTGCGACCGTGGCGGTGTTGAGATCGATCGGGCCTGCCGGCGACCCCGCAGCCTCGCCGCCAGCAGAGGGACCGCCGGCCGCGGTGGGTGGCGGCTCCTCGCCCTCCCGCAGGACCAGCACCTGTTCGCCATCCACCAGCGGGCGGGCGAGGTTCACCCGCGCTGGGTCGGCGTCGTCGAGCAGGCCACCGACCGCGGCGATGGCATCCGCGATGCGCGAGCCGGCCGGCAGCGTGACCACCCCCGGCGACACGACGGCGCCCGCGACGTGGACCGTGACCTCACCGCGATCGCCAGGCTCCGCGTCGGGGTGGTCGGCTTCTCCAGCGGTGCTCCCCTCGCTGCCCGCAGGATCCTGAGGGTCCTGAGGGTCCTCGCCGACGTCGGCGGCCGGGACATCCGCTGTCACCACACCAGCGTCCGGGAGCGCCGGCCGGCCGAGGGCCGACCACACGAGCACCGCGGTGGCCAGGAGCGAGCCGACGAGCAACACCACGAGCCCCGCCGCCTCCGCGGGGGACGCATCGAGCCAGCTGGCCACCCGGGCCAGCCGTCCACGTTCGTCACCGATCAGATCCACCGGTGCAGGCTGCCCCAGCCCGGACCGGTCTCCCCCGCGGACCCGCCACCGCCTGTGGACGAGGACGCGTCAGGCGCCCGGCGTCGCCTCCGCCGGAGCGACCGCGATCCCGACCGCGCCCGGACCGACGTGCGTGCCGACGACCGGACCCATGAGCGTCTCGAGCCGTTCCGCGAGCTCGACCCGCTGCTCGAGGGCCGCCCACACCTCGGTGGCACGTTCCGGGGCCACGGCGTGCGCCACGACCACGTCGACCGGCCTGCCGGCGGCGGTCTCCTCGGCGATCGTCGCGATCCGGTCGATGGCCCGCGACCAGGTCCGGGTGCGCTCGCGGACCTCGACACGACCCTCGGTCAGGTGGAGCACCGGCTTGACCTGGAGGGCGCGACCGACGAGCGCCTGCGCGCCGGTCAGCCGACCGCCGCGCTTGAGGTAGTCGAGGGTGTCGACCACCACCAGCGACAGCACCTCGTCACGGGCGCGACGGACCGCAGCCAGGACCTCGTCGACCGACCCACCCCGCTGGGCGACGCGGTGCCCGGCGAGCACCACCAGCCCGAGCGAGCCACCGACCAACCTGCTGTCGACCACCTCGATCGGCAGGTCCACCTGCCCGGCGCGGTCGCGGGCGAGGCTCACCGTGCCCGACAGGGCGCCGCTGCAGTGGACGGACACGACCGCCTCGACACCGTCGTCGACGCAGTCCCCGTAGGCCTCCTCGAACCAGGCCGGGGCGGGCTGGGAGGTGGTCGGCAGCTGCGATTCGCGAGCGAGGCGCCCGTAGAAGGTCGCCGGGTCGATGGTGATGCCGGAGATGAAGGTCTCGGTCCCGAACGACACCGACAGCGGAACGACCCGGATGCCGAGGTCCTCGACCAGGTCCCGAGGCAGGTCGGCGGTCGAGTCGGTGACGACCGCGACCCCAGCCAAGATCCGCCTCCGAGCACCCGCGGTCCGACGATCGGTCCGCGGTGGCCCGCGACTCTAACGGCCCGCCGTGCCCGGGCCGCCGGGCAGCACGAACTCGAGGATCAGGTCGCCGACCTCCTCGGGAGCCTCGAGGTGCAGGAAGTGGCCGACCCCGTCGAGCACCTCGACGCGGGAGGCAGGGTGCGGCAGCACGCCACGGGAACGTTCGGCCCACTCGGCGCCGAGGCAGCCGTCGTCGCGACCGTGGAGCACCAGGTGGGGCTGCGGCGGGAGGGACACCCGCGGGTTCAGGGCGCGACCGTCGGAGTAGGCGCCGGCCAGGCCCCGGTAGTAGCTGAGCGTCGCCCGGGCGACGCCAGGCACGGCGAAGGTGGCCAGCAGCGGGTCGAGGTCCGCGGGCTCGAGGACGTAGCCAGGTGACCAGCGGTGCCACAGGGCACGGAGGCGAGCCAGGTCGTTCGCGGTGAAGTAGCGCTCCGCACCCGGCAACAGCGCCTTGGCGATGTACGCGGAACGCGCCACCTGCGCACGATCGAACTTCGCGTCGGCGAGCACCGACTCCGGGGGCACCGCCAGCGTCACGAGGCGACGCCAACGGTCCGGTGCCGCGGCGGCAGCGCGTGCACCGGCGATCGCCCCCCAGTCGTGACCGATCAGCACGGCGTCCGGCCCACCGCCGAGCGCCCGGTGGAGGGCGTTGACGTCCGCGGTCAGGGTGTCGGGGTCCGTGCGCCGGTCGGTGGGCACCTCGGTCGGCGCGTACCCACGCATCGCGGGGGCCACGGCGTGGAACCCGGCGTCGGCGAGCTCCGGGAGCAGGTGCCGCCAGGTCGCCGACGTGTCGGGGAACCCGTGCAGGCACAGCGCGAGCGGCGCGTCCGGCGACCCAGCCGCCGTGAAGGCGAAGTCGAGCCCGTTGGCTCGCACGCTGCCACCGCTCACACGTACCTCCTCCGCCGTCGTTCGAACCGGTCGAACCCGGACGAGCGCGACCGGTCGACGCTACCGGCCACGACGCGGAGGGGCCGACGCCCGCTCGGCCGACCGGAACGCGCCCCATGCGCGGACCGCCCGTCCGCGGCCGTCCGTCACGCGACCGACGGGTCCCGCGTCAGGCGACGACGAGGTTCACGAGCTTGCCCGGGACGACGATCACCTTGCGGACCTCACCGGTCAACTGGTCCGCGAGCGCCTCCCTGGCCGCTGCCTCCATCGCGTCGCGGTCGGCGTCGGCTGCGACGGTGATCCGCCCGCGGACCTTGCCGTTGATCTGCAGCACGACCTCGACCTCGTCGTCGACCAACAGCGACGTGTCCGCCGTCGGCCACCCACCGAGGTGGATCGAGGTGTCGTAGCCGAACCGGCCCCACAGCTCCTCGGTGATGAACGGGCAGATGGGCGCGAGCATCGGCAGCAGCGCCTCGAGGGCCTCATGGACCGCCGACTCCGGGACCCGCGACGCGTCACGCGTGGCGTCGAGGACGGCGTTGGTCAACGTCATCATCTTGGCGATGGCGGTGTTGTACTTGCGTCCGTCGTAGTCCGCGGACGCGCCGACGATGGCCTCAGCGGTGGCGCGCCGCAGCGTGGCCGCCAGACCTTCGTCCCCGTCGCCGAGCCCGCCAGCGTCCGTGCGTGCGAGGTGCTCCACGCTCAGCCGCCAGACCCGCGACAGCCACTTGTGCATCCCCGCCGGGGAGACGTCGGCCCAGTCGATGTCGTCCTCGGGGGCCGAGGCGAACAGCATCGTGCCGCGCAGCGTGTCCGCACCGTAGGTCTCGTACACCTCGCCGGGGACCACGAGGTTGCCCTTGGACTTCGACATCGCGGCGCCACCGAGGATGACCTGCCCCTGGTTCAGCAGCGCCTGGAACGGCTCGTCGGCGTCGACACGGCCGCGGTCGCGCATCGCCTTGACCACGAAGCGGCTGTAGAGCAGGTGCAGGACGGCGTGCTCGACGCCACCGGTGTACTGGTCGATGGGCAACCACCGGCCGGCGACGTCGACCGGCCAGGGCTCGTCCACCGAGGTCGGATCGAGGAACCGCAGGAAGTACCACGACGAGTCGACGAAGGTGTCCATCGTGTCGACGTCGCGGACCGCGTCCTCGCTGTCGCAGGACGGGCAAGCGACGTCGTGCTTCCAGGTGGGGTGCAGATCGAGCGGCGACCCGGCGACGGTGAAATCGAGGTCGTCGGGCAGCCGGACCGGCAGCTGCTCGACCGGCACCGGCACCTCGCCACACGAGGGGCAGTGCACGACCGGGATCGGAGGGCCCCACGACCGCTGCCGGGACACGAGCCAGTCGCGCAGGCGGTAGTTGACGGTGGCACGCGCGACGCCCTTGGCCTGGAGGTCAGCGGTGATGCGTTCCTTGGTGTCGCGCCAGTCGAGCCCGTCGTAAGGGCCGGAGTTCACCGTGACACCGTCGCCGACGTACGCCTCGGTCATCGTGGTCTCGTCGAGCTCCGTGCCGTCGCTCGGCTGGATCACGACACGGACCGGCAGGCCCTCCTGGCGAGCGAAGTCGAGGTCGCGCTGGTCGTGGGCAGGGACCGCCATGATCGCGCCGGTGCCGTAGTCCATCAGCACGTAGTCGGCCGCGTACGCCGGCAGCGACGCGCCGGTGACCGGGTTGATCACGTCGAAGTCCAGGCGCAGGCCACGCTTGGCGCGCCCCGCGCCCCGCTCCCTGCCATCACCGTCGTCGCCGAAGCCGGACACGCGCTCGACGTCCGAGCGACTGGCCACCTCCTCGACGAACGCCTGGTAGTCGGCGTCAGCGGCCATGCGGTCGGCGACGATCGGGTGCTCGGGCGCGAACACGAAGTAGGTCGCGCCGTGGAGGGTGTCGGGGCGCGTGGTGTAGACCAGCACCTCCTCGCCGTCGGCGTCGCCGACCCGGAACGTGACCTCGGCACCCTCGGAGCGACCGATCCAGTTGCGCTGGGCGTTCTTGACCCGATCGGGCCAGTCGATCGAGTCGAGGCCCTCGAGCAGCTCATCGGCGTAATCGGTGATGCGCAAGAACCACTGCGTCCGCGGGATGCGCTGCACGACGGCGCCGGACCGCTCGCCCCGACCGTCGATGACCTGCTCGTTGGCCAGCACCGTCCGGTCCACCGGGTCCCAGTTGACGAGGGCCTCACGGCGGTAGGCGAGACCGGCGTCGAACAGCTCGACGAACAGCCACTGGGTCCAGCGGTAGTACTCCGGGTCGCAGGTGTGCAGCACCCGGTCCCAGTCGAACGAGTAGCCGAGCCGGACGACGGTCGAGCGCTGCTCCTCGATGTTGGCGTAGGTCCAGGCCTTCGGGTCCGCCCCGCGGTTGCGCGCCGCGTTCTCGGCGGGCAGGCCGAACGCGTCCCACCCGATCGGGTTCAGCACGCGTCGGCCGGTCATGCGCAGGTGGCGGACCATCGCGTCGTGGATCGAGAAGATCTCGGCGTGCCCCATGTGCAGGTCGCCGGACGGGTAGGGGAACATCGTCAGCGCGTAGAACCCCTCACCGCCGAGGTCGGACCGGCTGTAGGTCCGCTCGTCGTGCCAGCGCTGTGCGTGCGCGGGCTCGAAGCTCGTGGGGTCGTAGCGTTCGACGTCGGAGGTCACGTGGCGGCGCCTGGCGGAGGGCGGGCAGGGGTCGCGCGGAGGGTAGCCGTGGCCACCACCGCGGTTCGCTCCCCTCCCCGGTGCCGTGTACGCTCCGCGGCCGCACGCCTGGTTCCGCCGGGCGCGCGGTCTCGGGCCGGTAGCGCAGCCTGGCAGCGCACCTCCATGGCATGGAGGGGGTCGTGGGTTCAAATCCCATCCGGTCCACCCCCGAGAAACCCCCGCAAAGTTCTTTGCGGGGGTTTCTCGGGTTTTCGGTATCTCCCGTTCAGGGCACCCCAGGCGTACCTGGGTCCAAAATGGGTCCAAGCGTGGACCCATGGAAACCCAAGGGCACCCACGATGGCATCCCTGACCGAGCGCAGCGCGTCATACAACGCCCGGTG
>NZ_JBBEBZ010000158.1:0-15462 GCF_040882075.1 Nitriliruptor sp. | reverse complement strand
TGGTCGGCAAGCTCGCCATCGAGCACTGGGCGGGCATCCCGGTCGAGGTCGAGGTGGCCAGCGAGTTCCGCTACCGCGATCCGATCCTGTCCGAGCACACCCTGGTGATCGCCATCTCCCAGTCGGGCGAGACCAGCGACACGATCGCTGCGGCCACCCACGCCCGGAACCAGCGCGCCCCCGTCATCTCGCTGGTGAACGTGGTGGGCTCGACCCTGGCGCGTGAGGCCGACGGGGTGCTCTACACCCACGCCGGCCCCGAGGTCGCCGTCGCCTCCACCAAGGCGTTCACGACCCAGATCGTCGGGTGCCTGCTGCTCGGGCTCTACCTCGCCCAACTGCGCGGCCGGATGTACGGCTCGGAGATCTCCGACATCCTCGAGCGGCTCCAACGCATCCCCGCCGCGCTCGACCAGGTCCTCGAGCTCGACGGGCAGATCCGCGAGCTCGCCGAGCGCTACCAGGACGTGCCGTACACGATGTTCATCGGCCGGCACGCGGGGCTGCCGATCGCGTACGAGGGCGCGCTCAAGCTCAAGGAGATCAGCTACCTCCACGCCGAAGCGTTCCCCGCCGGCGAGATGAAGCACGGGCCGATCGCGCTGATCGAGGAGGGTTCGCTGGTGATCGCGCTGGCGCCCGCCGGGCACGTCTTCGGCAAGATGGTGTCCAACATCCAGGAGGTCCGGGCCCGTGGCGCCTCGGTGCTGGCGATCGGGACCGAGGGGACGGTCGAGGAGCTGAAGGCGCACGCCGACGACGTGCTGACCCTCCCCGAAGCGCCCCACGAGCTGGCTGGGCCGGTCCTGTCGGTCGTGCCGCTGCAGCTGTTCAGCTACCACGTGGCCACGGCCCGCGGTGAGGACGTCGACCAGCCCCGCAACCTCGCCAAGACCGTCACCGTCGAGTGAGGTCGCGGCCACCCGCTGCCCCCGCTGCCCCGCTGACCTACCGGTAGCTCGCACCGCCTACCGGTAGACCGTGAGGGGCAGCTGTGCCCCCGCTGGCCTACCGGTAGACGTTGGCTCGGCCTACCGGTAGACGGTGAGGGGCTTCCGTGCCCCCGCTGGCCTACCGGTAGACGTTGGCTCGGCCTACCGGTAGACGGTGAGGGGCTTCCGTGCCCCCGCTGGCCTACCGGTAGACGGCGGCGGGGCGAGGCTCGTCACGGACGCAACGGGTCGAACCAGCGGAGCTCCTGGAACCGGGCGAAGCCTGCGTCGGTGGTGGCCAGGCGGAGGCCGTGCTCGAGGGCCAACGCGGCCAGGTGCAGGTCCGGTACGTCGTTCGGGCGCAGGGTCGTCTTCCCGAGGAGGCCGGCGATCGTGGCCCGGTGCCGCCTCGTGGGGGACGGGTGTCCAGGCGGTGCTCGCCGTCAGCCACGCCTCGACCTGTGACCAGGCGTCGGCGACCGGTTCGGGATCGCTGAAGACCCTCGGGTTGGACACCAGACGCACGAAGGCGAGCAGGCTCGGCCAGGGGAGGCCGACGCGCTCGGAGCCACCGAGTTCCTCCTCGAGCCAGCCGCGAGCGGCCTCGTGCTGCGGGAAGGACGACACGTGGGCGTAGACGAGGAGGTTGGCGTCGACCAGGATCACCGGTGCGCGTCACCTTCGGCGAGTGTGAGCGCGTCGCTGATGTCGTCGAGGTCCGACAACCGCGGTGTCCCGAGCCGACGAGGCGTGGTGTACGGCCCTCCTGGGGAGCTGTCCGCGTCATCGCCGACCAGCCCCGCGCGGAGCAGGTCGTTGACCAGCTGCTTGAAGGGCCGCTGGTCACGGTCGCGCAGCTGTTCGAGCCGCGCGGCGACGTCCGGGTCGAGCGTGATGGTGGTCCGCATAGCATCAGAGCGTAGGTTCGGTGATGCGTTGATGCAACACCCTGTGGCCGACCGCCGCCGGGGGACCGTCGCCTACCGGTAGACGTTGAGGGGCCCCCTTGCCCCCGCTGGTCTACCGGTAGACGCGGGTTCGGCTTACCGGTAGACGCGGGTTCGGCTTACCGGTAGACGCGGGTTCGGCTTACCGGTAGACGTTGAGGGGCACCGATGCCCCTGCTGGCCTACCGGTAGACGTTGGCTCGGCCAACCGGTCGACGAGGTTGTGCGGGGCGGGACACCGTGGTCGGCGCGGGGTGCGGCAGTACCCTCGGGCCGCTCGAGTGGTCAGGAGCTGCGTGCCGTCCGTACCCCTTCCGTCGGCGGTGCCGTTGTACGACGCGGCTGCGGCACGGCGAGGTGACGAGGCAGCGGTCGCGGCGGGTGACACCTGGCTCGAGCTCATGGAGCGGGCCGCCGGGCACCTCGCGCGGGGGGTCCTCGGGCTGGCCGGGCGTGGGTACGGCCTGCGGGTGGCGGTGCTCGTCGGCAAGGGCGACAACGGTGGTGACGGGTGGACCGCCGCCCCCCGGCTGACCGCCGCCGGGGCCCAGGTCCGGATCGTGGCCGTGGATGGGCTCGAGGTCGAGACCTCCGACGCCACGACCGCGGGCCGGACCGCCTGGCTGCGTTCGGTCGGACGCACCTCGGTGGGGACGGGTGACCTCGATGCCGTCCTCGGGTGGTGCGACGTGGCCGTCGACTGTCTGCTCGGCACCGGTGCGCACGGTGCTCCCCGGGGGCCCGCGGCCGAGGGTGCCGCTGCGCTCCGGCGGGCCGCCGATCGAGGCACGCCCGTGGTTGCCTGCGACGTGCCGTCCGGGGTGTCGGCCGACGACGGCGCCGCGGGGGAGGGGGCGGTGCGTGCCGACCTCACCGTCACGTTCGGGGCCCGCAAGCGCGGCCTGCTTCTGCACCCGGGGGCCGCCCACGTCGGCCGCGTCGTGGTCGGCGACCTCGGGCCGCGCTACGACCCCGGTCCCACCTCGTGGTGGGCGCTGACGCCCGAGGGTGCCCGGCCGCCCGAACTGGCGGTGGACGCCGACAAGCGTGCTCGCGGTGTGGTCCTGGCGGTCGCGGGTGCGGTCGGCACCTCCGGCGCGGCGAGCCTGACCGCCACCGGAGCGCTCCGAGCCGGCGCGGGCCTGGTCACCGTCGCCGTCCCCGAGTCGGTCCGAGCCGAGGTGGCAGCACGCACCGACGCGGGGGTGATGGTCCGCGGTCTGCCGGCCTCCGACGACGGCGAGGTGGCTGGTGCCGAGGGTCTGCCGGACCTCGACGGGGTGGACGTGGTCGTGGCCGGCCCCGGTCTCGGCCACGGACCGGGGGCGCCGGCGCTGGTCGCCGAGCTCCGATCGCGGGCGCCGCGGCTGGTCCTCGATGCGGACGCGCTGAACGTCCACCGCGACGATCCAGAGGCGCTGGCGGAGCACGCCGGAGAGCTCGTCCTGACCCCCCACGAACGCGAGCTGGCCCGCATCGGTGCAGGTCAGGACGGTCCTGACGCGTGGGCATCGCGCGTCGAGCGCGTCCCCGAGCTGGCCGCCCGCTACCGCGCCACCGTCGTGGCCAAGGGCCCGGGAACGATCGTCGCGGCACCGGACGGGAGGGTCTGGGTCTGCCCGGAGGGCGGCCCCGCGCTCGGCAGCGGCGGGACCGGCGACGCGCTCGCCGGGATCGTCGCCGCCGCCATCGCCAGGGCCGACGACGTCCCCTTGGCGACGGCACGGGCCGTGTGGTGGCACGCTGCCGCCGGCCGACGCTGCGGAGCCGACCGTGCCGGCCGCGCGACGGCGACCGACCTGCTCGCCGCGCTGCCCTCCGTCCTCGGCGACCTCGACCTGCGGAGGTGGCCGACGTGACCGGCCGGACCCCACCGCCCACCGGCGCGCCGGACCGGCGCAGCAGCACGGCGGACCGGCGCAGCAGCACGGCGGACCGTCGCAGCAGCACGGCGGACCGCCGCAGCAGCACGGCGGACCGTCGCACCGGCTCGGCGCAGCCTCGTGGCGGCTCGACGACCTCGGCCGGGGGAGCGACCGTGCGCCCGTCGTCGATCGTGGTCGACCTCGATGCCGTGCGTCACAACGTCCGCACCCTGGGTGCCGCCGCCGACAGCGAGGTGTGCGCGGTCGTCAAGGCGGACGCCTACGGCCACGGCGCCGTCCCGGTGGCGCGGGCGGCGCTGGATGCCGGCGCCACGTGGCTCGGGGTCGCGCTGGTCGAGGAAGGTCGCGACCTGCGAGCGGCCGGGATCGGCGCGCCCGTCCTGCTGCTGTCCGAACCCCCGGTCGATGCCGTCGGCGAACTGCTCGACCAGCGGCTGACCCCGACCGTCTACCGGCCCGAGCTCCTGACGGCGCTCGACGCGGCGGCTGGCGAGCGCGGGACGACGGCGGCGGTGCACGTCAAGGCCGACACCGGGATGGGTCGGGTCGGGGTCCGTCCCGAGGGGTGGGAGGCCGTCCTGCGGCAGGCCCGCGACGCGGCCCACCTCGAGGTCGAGGGCCTGATGACCCACCTGGCCTGCGCGGACGAACCCGAGAGCGACACCACAGCGCAGCAGCTGGCCAGCTTCGACCGCTTCCTCGCCCTGGCGACCGAGCTCGGTGTGGAACCGAGGTGGATCCACGCGGCCAACACCGCCGCGACCCTGCTGCACCCGGGGGCGCACCGCGGCCTGGTGCGGCCCGGCATCGGCATCTACGGGCTGTCGCCGGACCTCGCCGTCGACGCGGCCGATCACGACCTTCGACCCGCGTTGTCCCTGGTCAGCGAGGTCACGTACGTCAAACACGTCCCCGCCGGCACCCCCATCTCCTACGGCCACCGCTTCGCCGCACCCGCCGATGGCTGGGTCGCGACGGCGCCGATCGGGTACGCCGACGGTGTCCCGAGGCGCCTCACCGGGGTCGGCGAGGTGCTCCTCGGCGGCCAGCGGCGCCCGATGGCGGGCACGGTGACCATGGACCAGATCCTGGTCTGGTGCGCCGACGACGAGCCGTCCGTCGGCGACGAGGTGGTGCTCCTCGGCCAGCAGGGTGACGAACGCATCCGCGTCGAGGACTGGGCAGCGCACCTCGGGACCATCACCTACGAGCTCACCTCGCAGCTGACGGCGCGGGTCCCGCGCACGTACGTCGGGGCCCCTGCGACGTAGGCTCGCCGGCGTCGGGAGGGTCGCTGTGGCGCTGGGAGTCGAGGGTGTCCGGGTCGGCACCTGGACCGCTCCGTCCGGGGTGTCGGGGTGCACGGTCGTGCTGCCACCGGAGGGCACCCTCGGTGCCGTCGCGGTGCGCGGTTCGGCGCCCGGGACCCGGGAGGCCGCCGCGCTCGGCATCCACGGCAAGCTCACGGTGTGCCACGCGGTCGTGCTCTCCGGCGGATCGGCCTTCGGGCTGGCCACCGCTGACGGGGTGATGCGTTGGCTCGAGGCCCAGGGCATCGGCTACCCCGTCGGTGAGGCGGTGGTCCCCATCGTCGGCGCTGCCATCGTGCTGGACGGCGCGATCTTCGACCCGGATTCGCGGCCCGGTTCCGCCGCTGGCGAGGCCGCCTGCCTGGCCGCGAACGTCGAGGACCCGGGGGAGGGGCCGGTCGGCGTCGGGGCCGGCTGCACGGTCGCCAAGGTCAGCGGGCTCGACCGTGGCCGACCCAGCGGGCAGGGGATCGCGGTCCGGCGGGCTGGAGGGGTCACGGTCGGCGCGATCGTGGCCAACAACGCCGTCGGCGAGGTGATGGCCGAGGACGGGACCTGGATCGCACGCAGCGACGCGCCCGAGGACGAGCCGCGCTACCCGTTCGGTGGGCAGCACTTCGCCGGTCAGGGGTCCGGTGGTCCGACCAGCAACACCGTCATCGGGGTCATCGTCACGGACGCGAAGCTCGACAAGCGCGAGGCCCACCGGGTCGCCGACCTGGGCCACTCCGGCACGGCCCGGGCGATCCGGCCCGCCCACACCGAGGCCGATGGCGACGCGCTGTTCTGCCTGGCGACCGGCCGCGTCGAAGCCAGTGTGGACCTCGTGGCCGCGCTCGCTGCCGACGCGGTGGCCGAGGCGGCCCGTCGTGGCCCGTTGGTCGCCGCCGAGGCCCGCCGTGCCCGCGAGGGAGGCGGCAGGCCGTGAACGGGGGGACGCCACCCGACGCGCCCGACCAGGCTCCTCGTCCCGAGACCGAGCACGAGACCACTGGTCGGACCATTGCCGACGCGGTCCCCGCTGCCTCGCGACCGGGCTCATCACCGTGGCGCGCCCCCTGGTCCTCGCGGCCGGTCCTGGCCTGGAACCCGGTGGTGCGCCGCCTCCTCGATGTGGTGGCGGTGCTGCTGATCGGGTCGATGTTCGTGTCGAGCCTGCCGTCCTCCGAGCTCCGCGAGCGGCTGCGGACCATCGAGCGGCCGATCACCGACGTGACCGGCCTCAGCCAGAACTGGGCGCTGTTCGCCCCGACGCCGCGGAGCACCACGCTCCGGCTACGGGCTGAGATCGAACGCGCCGACGGGTCGGTCTCCGAGTGGACCCCGCCCGTCGGCGACCGCTACCTCGGCGTCTACCGCACCTACCGCTGGCGCAAGTGGGCCAACAACGTGGTCGACCGGGACGCCTCGAGGCTGCACCGGGGCGCGATCACCCACCTGCGGGCCCGGTTCGAGGACCCGGACGCGCCGCCGATCACCGAGGTACGGCTGTACCGCGACACCTACCGGCAACCGCGCCCCGGGTCCGGGCTGCCAGCCGATCGTGATCCGCCGTACGAGCACGAGCTGCTGCTGCGGTCGGTCACCGCGGCGGCCGACGGCGGGGAGGGACGCGGGTGAGCGCCGTCTCCGGTCCCGCTGAGGCCGCGATCGAGGCGGAGCCCGCTCGCCGGCCGAGCGCGTGGGACCGGTTCTGGTACGAGCCGCGGTCGGTGGCGCCGTTGGCGCTGCTGCGTATCGTCCTCGGGCTGATCATCACCGTGTGGGGCCTGTCCCTGCTCCCGGACGCTCGGGCGTTCCTCGGCGTCGACGCGGTGTTCCCGCAGGTCACACCGGTCCGGCTGCGGTGGAGCCTGTTCCAGCTCTGGGGCACGGACGCCGCCGCGATCACGGTCGTCGCGCTGCTGATCCCGGCCGGTCTGGCCGTCGCGGTCGGGCTCTGGACGCGGGTCGCGACCGTCCTCAGCTTCGTGCTGCTGCTGTCCATCGGGCGTCGCGACCCGTACATGATGAACTCCGGTGACGCCCTGCTGCGCCACGCGACGCTGCTGCTGGCCCTGACCCCGGCGGGGGCGGCGTTGTCGGTCGATCGGTGGCGGCGCCACCCGGACCGAGCGTGGGAGATCCCGCACGCCGCACCCTGGGGCCTGCGGCTGCTCCAGCTACAGCTCGTGTTCGTCTACCTGTTCAGCTCGTTCGAGAAGCTCCGCGGCGTGCCGTGGCTGGACGGGACGGCCCTCGCCGATGCCTGGCGCATCACCGACCTGGCCCGCTTCGGGATCCCGCTGCCGGTCTACGACTCGCTGCTGATGACCAACGTGCTGACGTACTCGACGCTGGTGATCGAGGTGGCGCTCGCGACCCTGATCTGGAACCGGCGGGCGCGGCCGTACGTGTTGATCGCCGGGGTGTTCCTGCACCTCGGGATCGAGGCGACGATGGCCGTCGGGTTCTTCTCCACCGTGGCGGTGACACTCTACCTGGCCTTCGTCCCGGCGGAGACCTTCGAGCGCTGGATCGAGGTAGCGAGGGAGCGCCTGGTCCGCCGCTGAGCACGTCGAGCGCCTCTGATCCCTGACCCTCTACCTCAGCTAGACCACAGCTAGACCCGTCCGGAGAGCGGTTCGGAACGGATCTGGTCCTCCAAAGCGTGCTCGGGCCGGATGAGCGGGGCGCGGTGTACGCGCGCGCTGTCGGGTCCAGTGGTGCAGGGAGGCCGCCCCCACGGACGGGGGTACCAGGGACTTCGATCCCGGTGATGGCGGGACGTTCTCGTGGGCCAGGGGGGACTCCCGTCGTCTGCGGGCTCCTGGAGGCCCACGGGCCGTGATGGCGGCATTGCTCAGGGTGACGGTGCGTCGTTCTATGGGTCGTAGCTCCAGTTGAGAAGCCAGCGGGGCGGGCAACAGAACCGGGGACGCATGGACCTCTGGACCGACACGGTCGCCCGGGTGAGGTGAGGAGCCCACCCAGGTCTAGAGCGAGCGAGTGGCGAGACCGACCCTGGACCGACGACAGAGATGTCGCGGCCCCCCGAGGGTCGTGACTCGCTACCGAAGAGGTCCTTCATGCGAACTACGACGAAGGGGTCCGCCTCCAGGGCGGCCCCACCAAGAGGGCTACGACTCCTCGGGGTGGTCTTCACCACCTTCCTACTGATGCTCGGGCTCATCTCACCCGCAGCTGCGGACAACCACGGTTCAGACGACCCGACTCCGGGCGAGTGTGAAGAACTCTCGTACGAGTTCAAGAAGGTCACCACGACCGACTGGCTCCGCGACGCCCCCGACGACCGAGACTGGGTGGTCCGAGATCGTCCCGATCGATGGCTGCGAAGCCGGTGGCGAGACGGACTTCTGTGACCCGAGCCAGCGGCCGGCGGGGCAGTCGATCAAGGAGTGGTTGGACGCCAACGACTTCGACGGTGCTGACTGCTTCGAGATCGAGCGGACCAACCAGTGCGGCAGCTTCCACGCTGTCGTGAACGGGCCCGAGGGTCTGACCTACGAGATGGTCTACCTGGAGGGTGCTGATCAGCCCACGTCGTTGGAGTGGGAGGAGCTGCCTGCGGTGTTCGCTGAGGACCACAACGATGGTTCGATGGATATCACCATCTACCTCGTCGGTCCGGAGAGCGACTACCTGACCGGTACGGGTCTGCCCAACTTCTGGGACGACAACGGTGAGACCGTCACCATCGACACCGACTGCATCCAGACCGGTGGCGTCGTCGAGTGCCCTCCGGGCACGACGCTCCGAAACGGTGTCTGCGTCCCGCCGGTCGTCTGTCCGACTGGGACGACGTTCGTGGACGGTGTCTGCGTCATCGACACCACCGTCGGCGGCGTCGACGTCACGAACCCCGACGACCCCGACACCGACAACGGTGTCGATGACGTCGATCAGGTCGTGGTCATCGAAGACGGTGACACCGACGACGGAACCGTCGTTCGCGGTGTCGTGACCGAACAGGTCCCGACCACCGTCGCGCAGCGCGCTGCTGTCCAGCAGCAGCTGCCCCGGACCGGTCCCTCCATGCTGACCCTGCTGGTCACGGCCCTCATGGCGCTGGCCTTCGGTGGCAGCCTCCTCCGCACCTCCTCGGCGAAGCCGGCTGCCTCTGCAGCTGGTCGGTCGCCGTGGACCGCGCTGACCTCGCCACAGCACCAGGCGACGCAGGTCAACGGCACAGACTCGACGATCCGTTCGGCTGAAGCAGGCCGGACGAGGTCGACGAGGCCGTGGACGCACGGCGCGTAGCACTTCGGTCGCGAGTGGTGGGGGGGGGGGGGGGGCTTGGGGGCCCCCCCCACTGCTGCTCCCGGACCACCGCTCCCGCCCCCCGCTTCCCCGCTCCCCGCTCCCCGGTCCACCGGCACCACGCCAGGCCCGGACCGCGCGGTCTCCGGGACGCGTGCGCGCTCACCGGCTGCGGATTGGGGGGCGGCCATATGGCCGCCCTACCGTCCGCCAACAGGGAGCTGACGACACGGGGTCGCCGGCCGTGGGACGTGCGGGAACGTCTCCACGGCGGATGGTGCCTCCAGAGGACCTTGGCGAGAGGACCCGGTGTGACCAGCTTCGGACCCCCCCTGACCAGCACGGATACCGATCGGCATCCCGCGGCGGTCCCTCCGGTGACGGCCGGGCTCCCGCCGCTCCGCACCCTGCGTGAACTCGATCGTCGCATCGACGGCTGCCGCGCCTGTGGGCTCCACCGAGGTCGCGGGCGCCCCGTCACCTCCGAGGGGCCGGTCGACGCCGACCTGATGATCGTCGGCGACGTCCCGCGCCGTCACGAGGACCTCCAGGGGCGCCCCTTCGCCGGCGCGGCCGCCAACGTCCTCGACAACGCCATGCTCGACGCCGGGGTCCTGCGGACCGACGTGCACCTGACCTCGGTGGTCCGCTGCCGCCCCGAGGACGACCGGGCCCCCACGGCGACCGAGATCGCCACCTGCATGCCCCACCTGCTCGCCCAGGTCGAACTCGTCGAACCTCGCGTGATCGTCGCCCTCGGTGCGACCGCGACCGCGGTCCTGCTCGGCCGTCGCGTCCCCATCGAGCGCGTCGCCGGGTACCGTCTCGACGTCCTCCAGGGGATCACCCTGGTGCCGACCTACCACCCGACCGACGTGGTGCGGGGCGTGCCGAAGGCCGCCCGCTCGCTCCAGCGCGACCTCGCGGTGGCCAAGGCGGTGCTCGACGGGCGGCTGCGCACCGGCGCCGAGACCCTGGCGGACCTGCGGTCGCGTCGTGAGGTCGGAGCGGTCTGATCTCCGGGCGACACTGGTCACGTCGGTCGAGCCTCGGAGGTGGGATGGGCACGGTCCGCGAGTTCCGCCTGCGCACCACCGGGCCGGAGGGCACCCGCGCCGTCGCTGCGGCCGTCGCCCGCCACCTCGAACCCGGCGACGTCGTCGCCCTGTCGGGTGAGCTCGGAGCCGGCAAGACCTGCTTCGTCCAGGGCGCCGCGGCCGAACTCGGCGTCGAGCGGACCGTCACCTCGCCGACGTTCGTGCTGGTCAGGCAGTACGCCGGCCGGCTGCCGATCGTCCACTGCGACGTCTACCGGCTCGACCGGCTCGGCGACCTGCTCGAGCTCGGTGACGAGGTGCTCGCCCCCGACGTGGTGACCTTCATCGAGTGGGGTGACGCGGTCGCGACCCTCCTGCCCGCGGATCGCTGGGACATCGACCTGCGCGCCCCCGCGCCCGATGGGGCCGACGGGACCGATGGGACCGATGGGACCGATGGCCAGGGGTCTGACCAGTCTTCGCCCGGCGGTTCCGATGTGGACGAGGACGTCCCGGAGGGCGCGGACCGGTCCATCGTGGTTCGCCTCGCGGGCCGGACCGCGGAGCGGGTCGCCGCCGTCGCCGCCGAGTTCGATGCGGATCCGACCGTCACGGTCGACGGAGGGGAACGCTGATGCTGGTGCTCGCGATCGAATCGTCGACCTCCCGCTCGTCGGTGGCGCTCGTGGACGGCGAACGGGTGCTGAGCTCGGCATCCCTCGGCCTGCCCCGCCGTCACGGCGAGTTCCTCGCCCCCGCGTTGCGCTTCTGCCTCGACCAGGCCGGCACGCAGGTGGACAGGATCAACGGGGTCGCGGTCGGGATCGGCCCCGGCCTCTACACGGGCCTCCGCGTCGGGCTGGCGACCGCCCAGACGTTCGCGGCCGCCCTTGAGCTGCCGACGGTCGGCGTCAGCGGGCTCGACGTGCTCGCCTTCCGCGCCCGCCACACGCGCCGCGTCATCTGCGCCGCCATCGACGCCCGCCGCGGCGAGCTGTTCTGGGCGCTCTACCGACCCTCTCCCGGCGGGGTCCAACTCATCGGCGAGCACCGGCTCGGCACCTCCGAAGCCCTCGCCGCCGAGCTCGAGTCGCTCGGCGAGCCGTGCCTGGTCGTCGGCGACGCCCCGCTCGGTTGCCGCGAGACCCTCGACCGGGTGGCCGACGTGGCTGCCCCGAGCTGGCCGGACGCGTCGGACCTCGCCGAGCTGGCCCACCCGCGGTTCATCCGGGAGGAGACCGTCCGGCCCGACCAGCTCCGTCCGCTGTACCTGCGCCACCCGGACGCGGCGATCGGTTGGCAGGCCCGCGGCCGGCTGCAGGGCGGCGAGGCCGCCGGATGAGCGTGACGATCCATCTCGCCACGGCCGACGATGCCGAGGCCATCCTCGCCCTGCCCGACCTCGGAGCCTCCACCCGTCGGCTGCTCGAGGCGGCGCTGCGGGCCGACGACCACGTCTGCCTCGTCGCCCGCGCACCGGCCGACGAGGTCGTGGCCGACCCGGGCACGGTGGTCGGGGTCGCGATCGGGCTGCTGCAGGCCGACGATGGTCACATCGCGGACGTGGCGGTCGCACCCTCACGGCGTCGGGCCGGGATCGCCTCGATGCTGCTGGCCGAGCTCCAAGCGCGGCTGCGGGACCGCGGCGCGACCGGGGCCACCCTGGAGGTCCGGCCGGGCAACGCGGCAGCCCGGTCGCTGTACCGTCAGCTCGGCTTCGTCGACGAGGGTCGTCGACCGGGCTACTACCCGGACGGTGAAGATGCCGTGCTGATGTGGCGGAGGGATCTGTCGTGATCGTGCTCGGTATCGAGACCTCCTGCGACGAGACCGCCGTCGGCATCGTCGAGGACCGCCTGACGCTGCGCGCCAACGTCATCGCCTCGCAGGTCGACCTCCACGCCCCCTACGGCGGGGTCGTGCCCGAGGTGGCGGCTCGCGCCCACCTCCAGCAGCTCCTGCCGACCATCGACCACGCGCTCGTCGAAGCTGGCGTCGGCATCTCCGACGTGGACGCCATCGCCGTGACGCACGGTCCGGGCCTGATCGGCGCGCTGCTCGTCGGTGTGGCGGCCGCCAAGGGGCTCGCGCTCGCCCACGACCTGCCGCTGATCGGGGTCAACCACCTGCGTGCCCACGTCGAGGTGGCACAGCTCGAGCACGGGGACCTCGAGTTCCCGCTCGCCGCGCTGGTGGTCTCCGGCGGGCACACCTCCATCGTGGCGGCCGACGCCGAGGGTGGCTTCCGCCAGCTCGGGGCGACCATCGACGACGCCGCGGGGGAGGCGTTCGACAAGATCGCCCGGTTCATGGGGCTCGGCTACCCCGGCGGTCCGGAGATCGACCGGCTGGCTCGGAGCGGGAACCCGAAGGCGTTCCACTTCCCCCGGGCGATGGCCAAGAACCCCGGCTACGACGTGTCGCTGTCGGGTCTGAAGACCGCCGTCGTCCGTGAGCTGAGGCGGCTCGAGGCGGCGGGGATCGAACCGAACCTCGCCGACGTCGCCGCGTCCTTCCAGGAGGCGATCGTCGACGTGCAGGTCGACAAGACGCTGGCTGCCGCCAAGGACCAGGGGCTCGAACGACTGGTGATGGCGGGGGGCGTGGCCGCCAACACGCGGCTGCGGTCGATGATGGCCGAGCGGTGCGAGCAGGTCGGCGTCCAGCTGACCGTCCCGTCGATCCCGCTGTGCACCGACAACGGCGCCATGGTGGCCGCCGCCGGATCGAACCTGTTCGCCGCTGGCCGCACCTCCGCGCTCGACCTCGCGGTCGACCCGGGCCTCCCGCTCGCTGGATGAGGCGGCGACTGCGCTGGCGCCGCGTCGGTCCAGGCGAGCTCGAGACCGTCGCGGCGCGGCTCGCGGCCTGGCCTGCACCCGCCGGTGGGGCGGCCCGCCACATGTTCGCGCTGTCGGCGATCGAGTCGTTCGGCGCGGACCCGCTGCGTCTGGCCGCGGACGACGACCGGTGGGCGATGACCGTGGTCTTCCCCGGACGGCTGGTGGTCCCGTGCGGCGACCCCGAGGCCATCGCCGAGGCCGGCCCGCCGACGCGCCGGTGGCGGCTGATGGTCGGCGACGTGGCGGCCGGTGATGCGCTGCTGGCCGGCGTCGCGGACGATCCGCAGCTGATCGTCCACGACCAGCGCTACCTCATGGTCGACGCCGACCGGGTGCCTGACGCTGCGGCGGTGCCCGACCCGGGCCTGCGCCGAGCCGAGGCGGCGGACCTGCCGAAGCTGGCTGCCCTCGCGGTCCGTCTCCACGTCGACGACCGGTTCGGGCCGCATCCGGGCCGGGTGGGGGAGCGCGGCTACCGCCAGCGGCTCGAGCAGACCGTCCGCCAGGGCCTGGTGTGGTGCGTCGGCCCGATCGGTGACCCCGTCCTCAAGCTCGAACGGTCCGTGTCGAGCCGCCGGTGGGGCGTGCAGCTGGCCGGGATCGTGGCCGATCCGCAGGTCCGGGCCGCCGGGCTCGGTCGCGCTGCGGTCGCCGCCGCGGTGCGTGGGGCGATGGTCGAGGGGCCTCGGGACCGTGCCATCTCGCTACACGTGCGGGCCGACAACCCCCCGGCGCTGGCCGCCTACGCGGCCGCGGGGTTCGTCGACCGTGAGGCCTGGCGGTTGGTCGTCCGCGGCTGAGCCTGCCGGACGGCGAGGTCAGGCGAGGTCAGGCGAGGTCAGGCGAGGTCAGGCGGTCGCGCTGAGCAGACCGTGCCCGCGGAGCTGGTCGTGGAGCGTGTCCGGCTCGACCCCGGCGGACAGCGCGATCGTGCGCACGTCGGCGTCGCGCAGGCTCAGCACGCGGCCGGCGTGGTCGCCTCGCTGGAGCTGGACGCGGCGGGCGAAACGTGCGACGGCGCCGACGGGCTCGGTGGAGCCGCCGTGGTCGGCGAGCCGGGTGAGGTCGAGCAGCAGCCCGGCGGGGCGCGCTCCACCTGGTTCCTCCGAGGCGGGGGCCGGGAGCAGGTGGGTGATCGGGACGTCGTAGAAGGTGGCCAGGGCGGCCAGCCGCTCGATGGTGACGGCGCGGTGCCCGCGCTCGTAGGCGCCGATGACGACGGCCTTCCAGCGACCGTCGGAGCGCTGCTCGACGTCGGCGAGCGACAGCCCCTGCTGCACGCGCACGCTGCGGAGACGGGCTCCGAGTTGCTGCTGGGCGTCGGGTATCACGGTTGACCTCGGGGGATCGCGCTCGTGGTGGGCGGGTGGCCGCCCTCAGGATGCCGGACCGTCGCCTGCTCGGAGGGTGGTTGGTCCGAGGTCAGGACGTGCGTCCCGGATGCGACGGAGGGACGACCTGGTGGTCGCCCCCTCCGTGGTCCCCTGCGCCCCGCGCTGAGCGGTGAGCCGGTCGTCCCGGCGGCGCCGGTGCGGTCACCCGCGGTGGGGTGGCGGCTCTGGGGCAGAGCTCGCGGCGCCGGTGGGGCCGAGACGTGGAGCGGCGGCGCCGACCGTGAGGTCGACGCCGCCGCTGGCCGTGCGGGTTCAGCTGACTCGCGAGCGTCCCGTGCGGAGGGCACCGGCACCGAAGCCGATCCCGAGGAGACCGAGCAGCAGCATCGTCGCCAGGTCGTTGCTACCGGTCATCGGCAGCTGACGCTCCTGGACGACACCTGCGACCTGGACGGCCGCCGGGACCGGTCGAACCGGGGGCGGGGTGACGGTGACGCCACCGACGCTGGTGCCAGGCACCGCCGGCGTCGTCGGACGCGGCCCCTCCGGCCCGGGGGTGTTGCCACCAGGCGTCGGCTCCGGCTCCGGCTCGTTCGTGATCGGATCCGACGGCAGCACCGCGACGTCGTCGCAGTCCTCGATGTCGGTGTAGGGCTCGCCTTCGAAGTCGGTGCCTACGGGGCAGACCTCGACGACCGGCGGCTGCTCCGGGTCGTTGCAGTCGGCGATGTTGGTGTAGGGCTCACCGGCGTTGTCGGTGTCACCCGGGCAGAGGAGCACGACCGGCGGGTTGTTGCAGGGTTCGTCGCCGACTGGCTGCCCTGCACGGGTGGTGCCTGTGGGGCACAGGTCGTCTCTGTCGTCGCAGTCGGCGATGTCGGTGTAGGTGTCGCCGGCGTTGTCGGTCCCGATC